>WFNG01000031.1 GCA_015488735.1 Bacteroidales bacterium
CGGAGCCATTCCTGTTGGTAGTCCGCTACGGGCAATTTCCTGTCCCACAGATGATACAACATCTTTTGCCTCTTCCAGCGAATCATAATGATGGGTTTGTTTCAGCTTTAAAAACGGGGTATTCATCCCTTTCCTTTTCAAACGCTGCCCCAATGACCACAAAGCATTAATGGTTCCGGCCAACCCGGCAAAACGGCCGAAAAAAATCAACCGGCGTCCCTGTGCATCCACTATTCGTTCATAATCAATAAGATTTATCTTGTGCTCCATCATATTCCGGAGCAAAGGCATATTATAAGGTTGGCCTTTAATAGTATGGCTAAAGAAAATATAGGTCTTGTGGGCCTGAAAATAGTCAATGGGCATTTCTTTCACCCCCAGCACCACATCAGTGTCTAAAGGTTCTTCGCGCAACACCGCACCCACCTGCCGGTATTCATCATCCTTAAAAACCCTCTTGGCAGAAGGCACAACCTGTATCTCTATTCCCTTTTCAACCAACTGTTTCACGTGTGCCGGAACCAAAGCTACCCTGCGTTCCATCAAATACTTATCTTCGTAACGAATACCGATTTTATGTTTCATCTTTTTCAATTTTTTCAACAGGCAAACTTATGAAATAATGTATTGATATAAAAATAAGTGTTTTACTTATTTTGTTATTCTTCTCATCACAACCAATATCAATAAAAAATACCTCCGATTCAAAAAAAATATTTTCTGATTTTACTTTTGCAAACGATTGAAAGGCATGTTCTTTCAAAGGGCAATACTATCCTTTTATTTTGACAATTATTAACAGATAACGGGATAGACGGACAAAAGCAGGAAGCTTTTTTTTTGTATTTTTGTAACACAAAATTTGAAAATATTTTTTAAACAAAATCTAATAAAATGTCTAAAGCAAAGTATGTTTATCTTTTCGGCGATCGCAAAGCCGAAGGGAATGCGAAAATGAAAAATCTTCTGGGTGGCAAAGGTGCCAACCTTGCTGAAATGAACCTCATAGGTGTACCTGTTCCTCCCGGCTTCACCATCACCACTGAAATTTGTACCATTTATAACGAAAAAGGACGTGATTATGCTATTAGCCTTATCAAAGAAGAAGTTACCAAAGCTGTTACTCACGTGGAGAATATCATGGGAATGAAATTTGGTGACCAGCAAAATCCGTTGCTGGTATCTGTACGTTCAGGTGCCCGTGCCTCTATGCCCGGCATGATGGACACCGTCCTCAACCTCGGCATGAATGACAACGCTGTTGAAGGTATTGCTGCCAAATCGGGAAACCCACGTTTTGCATGGGATTCCTACCGTCGTTTTGTACAGATGTATGGCGATGTTGTTCTCGGAATGAAACCCGAATCAAAAGAAGCGGAAGACCCTTTTGAAATAATTATTGGCGCCATGAAGAAAAAAAGTGGCGTGGCTCTTGATACTGAACTTACCGCTAATGACCTGAAAGAGATGGTAGCACAATTTAAAGCCGCTGTGAAAAAGCAAACCGGGCATGATTTCCCCGACGATCCGTGGGAACAACTTTGGGGTGCCATTATGGCCGTTTTCGACAGCTGGATGAACGAAAGAGCCATCCTCTACCGCAAATTGAATAAAATTCCCGATGAATGGGGAACCGCTGTCAGCGTACAGGCTATGGTGTTTGGTAACATGGGCAACACGTCGGCTACGGGTGTGGCTTTTACCCGCGATGCTGCCACCGGTGAAAATATGTTTACCGGCGAATACCTGATTAATGCACAGGGCGAAGATGTGGTTGCAGGTATCCGCACACCACAGCAAATTACGCTGGAAGGTTCCAAACGCTGGGCAAAACTGGCCAATGTAACCGAAAAAGAAAGAGCAGAGAAATATCCTTCGCTCGAAGAAGCCATGCCTGAAGTTTACCAAGACCTTTTTAACACACAGGAAAATCTGGAAAAACATTACCGTGACATGCAGGACATGGAGTTTACCATTCAGGATGGAAAACTTTGGTTGCTGCAAACACGTACCGGTAAACGTACCGGTGCTGCCATGGTGAAGATTGCCATGGATATGCTGCACGAAAAAATCATAACCAAAGATGAAGCCATCATGCGTGTTGAGCCAAACAAACTGGACGAGCTTTTGCATCCGGTATTTGATAAAAAGGCTGTTAGCAAAGCCAAAGTGGTGGCCAAAGGATTACCTGCTTCGCCCGGTGCAGCTACCGGACAAGTGGTTTTCCACGCTGACGATGCCGAGAAATGGGCAGCCGATGGTAAAAAAGTGGTTTTGGTACGTATTGAGACTTCCCCGGAAGACCTCAAAGGCATGAACTCTGCAGAAGGCATCCTTACCGCTCGTGGCGGAATGACCTCACATGCTGCCGTAGTAGCCCGCGGAATGGGTAAATGCTGTGTCTCCGGTGCCGGAAGCATCAAAATCGACTACAAAGCCAAAACACTTGAAATGGCCGGCAACAAATACAAAGAGGGTGATTTTATCTCCCTGAACGGCTCCACCGGCGAAGTGTACGACAACATGATAAAAACCGTTGACCCGGAAATGAGCGGATACTTTGGTAAACTTATGAAACTCTCTGATAAAAAGGCCAGGCTTGCCGTCAGAACCAATGCCGACACCCCGCTGGATGCCCGTGTAGCGCGCGAATTTGGCGCACAGGGAATCGGCCTTTGCCGTACAGAACACATGTTTTTCGGTGGCGATAAAATTGATGCCATGCGCGAAATGATATTGGCCGAAGATGAAGAAGGACGCAAGAAAGCTTTAGAAAAGCTGCTGCCCATCCAGCGTAAAGACTTTGAGGGTATTTTTGAAGCTATGAAAGGCCTTCCCGTAACCGTCCGCCTGCTGGATCCTCCATTACACGAATTTGTGCCCCACGACGAAAAAGGACAGAAAGAAATGGCCAAAGTAATGGGTGTTTCGGTGGAAACCATAAAAGCCAAAGTAGAAGCTTTGAGTGAAGTCAACCCCATGCTGGGTCACCGTGGCTGTCGTTTGGGGAATACTTATCCTGAGATAACAGAAATGCAAAGCCGTGCCATTATCGAGGCTGCACTTGACCTGAAAGCCCGCAAAATAGATGCCCGTCCGGAAATTATGATTCCGCTGACAGGTACGCTGGCAGAAATGAAAATGCAAGAACAAATTGTCCGTTCAACCATCGAAAAGGTTTTTGAAGAAAGAAACCAGCACATTGACTACCTCGTAGGTACCATGATTGAAGTTCCGCGTGCTGCTCTTACAGCTGACAAGATTGCCCAATCGGCTGAGTTCTTCTCTTTCGGCACCAACGATCTCACCCAGATGACCTTTGGTTATTCACGTGATGACGCCGGGAAATTCCTTCCCATATACATTGAAAAAGGTATTTTGAAAAACGATCCCTTCCAGGTTCTCGATCAGGAAGGCGTTGGACAACTTGTTGAGATGGCAGTAAAAAAAGGCCGCAAAACCCGTAAAAAAATCAAGCTGGGTATCTGTGGCGAACATGGCGGCGAACCCAGTTCTATAGAGTTTTGCCACCGTGTAGGCCTAAACTATGTAAGTTGCTCACCTTACCGTGTACCGATTGCCCGCCTTGCTGCTGCTCAGGCAAATATCATGAACAAAAGAAGCTGGAAAAAAGCGAACAAATAAGTTCTCTGCTTCAAGTACTTAAAAGCCGGTTGAAAAATTTCAACCGGCTTTTTTATTTTTTCTAAAACGGCGCAAGTTTTAATGTGCACTAAAATGGTGCAAGCGTCCGCTTGTACCATTATAAACTTCTGACCTACAAATATTTCCAGTACCCTTCATTTTCTATCGTATCTTTGCCGATAAACAACCACGTTATGGGATACAAACAACTATCTTTAAAACTCCCCCCCGACTACACACCGAAGCAACTTCGACACAGGGTGGCAAAGATATTGCGCATCCATGATTTCACCTGTCAAATTGCCCACAAAAGTCTGGATGCCCGAAAAAAGAGTTTTATCCATTGGGAAATAAACCTGCTGGTACAATCTCCGGAATTAAAAGGTGGAGAGCCTGAAAAACCACGGGTACTGCAAATCCCATATAAGAAAACAAAGCAAACGGCTCTTGTCGCAGGTAGCGGTCCGGCCGGATTTTTTGCTGCCTACGTCTTGCAGAAAAGTGGTATGAACGTTACGCTCGTCGAACGCGGAACAGACGTTACCAAAAGAAGTCGTGAAATCGAACTTTTTGAGAAAACTGCTGTTTTTTACCCAAAAAGCAACTATGCCTTTGGAGAAGGTGGTGCCGGCACTTTTTCCGACGGTAAACTCACTTCCCGAAGTAAAAGAATCTCGTTGGAAAGACAGTTCATTCTGAGAAGTTATGTGGAGGCCGGTGCCCCCGAAGAAATAGAATATCTTGCTCATCCCCATTTGGGTACTGACAAGCTGAAAATCATTGTTAAAAACCTGAGGGAAAACTTTCTCCAATTGGGAGGCAAAATACTTTTTGAAACGCAAATGACCGACCTGGTTGTTAACAAAGGACAAGTCACTGCCATAGAAACGGACAAAGAAACGCTGGCAGCTGATTTTTTCATTCTTGCTACCGGCCATTCTGCCTTTGAGACTTACCGGATGCTGATTAACAAAGGTGTAGGTTTCCACACCAAGAACTTCGCACTGGGAAGCCGCATGGAGCATCCACAGGAAATTATCAACACGGCACAATGGGGAGTAAGCCAATTAGCAGGCATCAAAGCTGCGGAATACCGGCTCACTTCCCCCGGTGATGGAAAACATCCCGTTTACAGTTTCTGCATGTGTCCGGGAGGAGTTGTTGTCCCGGCCACAGCATACGAAAACACAAACATTGTAAACGGCATGAGCCACTACCTGCGCGACGGGAAGTTTGCCAATGCTGCTTGCGTAGCCGGCCTGAATCTGAACAAATTTCTGCATCGCGAAGTCTCTGCGTCCGAAGCACTGGACTGGCTTGAAAAACTGGAATATTATTTCCACGAAATCACTATCGGTTACCAGGCGCCATTTTGTAGTATCCAAAGCTTTTTAAATCAAAAAACCGTTCCGGCATCAACCGAAACCAGTTATCCCATGGGAATAACAGAAACACCGCTTTGGGAACTTCTCCCAAAAGAAATCAGCTACGCCATGCGCAAGGGATTAAAGGATTTCAGCAGAAAGATGAAAGGTTTTGAAGAAGGCAACCTGCTGGGATTGGAAAGCAAGACCTCCGCCCCTGTTCAGGTTAACCGTGAAAAAAACGGATTGTGTACGGGATTCCAAAACCTGTATATTGTGGGCGAAGGAAGCGGTTATTCCGGAGGTATTATCTCCAGCGCAGCCGATGGCATCAAAGCAGCTATGGACATTCTTTCTCAATACCACTAACAAAAGCTGGAGTACGGCTCAGCTCAAAACAATATGCAACCATTCCGGATACCGTAGAACGCAAACAGAATAGAAAAATACTAAATTTGCAGCACTTATGGAATATTCCGGAAAAAATAAAATCCTTTACGTCACACCTTCTCTCAGCAGTTTTGTAAAAAATGATATTTCTGTTTTTTCCAAACGATATCAGGTAGTAGTCAATACTTACGCGTGGAATAAAAAGTTGATGACCCCCTTTTACCTGTTACATCAACTTTTTTTCCTTTTAAGGCATATCCGTTCTGCCAAAAGAATTTTTGTTTCTTTTGGCGGTTACTGGTCTTTTTTCCCGGCGCTTATCGGGAA
>WFNG01000032.1 GCA_015488735.1 Bacteroidales bacterium
GCACCGATAATATCGGCCATATCAGACAAACGAAAAAGTTTCAGAATCGTATAAATACCAAAAGCACCCATAAACTGCGTACCATTCAGCAGTGCCAGCCCTTCTTTAGACTGTAGCCGGATGGGCTTCCAGTTTTTTTCTTTCAGTACATCCATGGCTGGTCGTTTTTCTCCATTGTACCAAACTTTTCCCTTACCAAGTAAAGGTAACGACATGTGTGCCAAAGGAGCCAAATCGCCGGATGCACCTAGCGAACCAAGCTGATACACCACAGGGAGAACACCTTCGTTGAAAAAATCTATAAGCCGCTGAACCATAACAAGCTGCACACCCGAACGCCCATAAGATAACGATTTTATCTTTAGTAAGAGCATGAGTTTCACCACTTCCGGCGGAACCTCATCCCCTGTTCCGCTGGCATGCGACATAACCAGATTCTCCTGAAGTTGTCCGAGGTCTTCAAAGGAAATGCTTTTGTTGTACAATGCACCAAACCCTGTATTGATTCCGTAAATTGGTGAATCATCGGTGGCCATACGTTTATCAAGATAATCGCGGCATTTTACGATTTGCTGTTTAGCCTCTTCCGACAAGGCCAGTTTATCGCCGTTTTTCATAATGTTAAAAACGGTTTTAAAAGTCAGTTTTTCATTACTGATAAGATGAAAATTGTCCATTTTTTCTTCTTTTTTTATTGAAATTGTTTAAAGTTTAAAATAAAACTAAATTATAAAGGTTAACTTTAAACAACTTCATTGTTCATTTTTTCTATATAATCAATCTCTATAAAATTCAGAGCGTTGTTCGGGATTAAAAATCCCTCATCCCTTTTACATTCGGGTTTCAAACCCGAATGAGCCAAAGGGTTATAAATCCCTCATCCTTTTAACACTCGGGTTTAAAACCCGAATGGGTGATTTTAGGTGTTCAACACTTCCACCACTGCCTCAACATCCAGCTTTTGCTGTTCTCCGGTAACCATATTTTTCAGTGTAAGCTTTCCGGTATTCATTTCTTCTTCGCCAATAAGCAGGACAAACGGAATTTGTTTCTGGTTGGCATATTTCATTTGTTTTTTCATTTTGGCCGGTTCGGGATAAAGCTCCGAAGCAATTTCGGCCTGCTGTAACTTTTCAAGGATTCCCAGTGCAAAGCGTTCTTCTTTTTCACCAAAATTCACCAGCAGTACTTTGGTCAATGAGGCAGCCTCTTCGGGAAACAGTTTCAGTTCGGTTAACACATCATAAATTCGGTCGGCACCAAAAGAAACGCCCACGCCGGACACATCGGGCAAGCCGAAAATTCCGGTAAGGTTATCATAACGTCCTCCGCCACAAATACTTCCAATACTGGCATCCGCTGCTTTTACTTCAATAATAGCTCCGGTATAATAATTCAGACCACGGGCCAGCGACTGGTCTATTTCGATTTTGGCTTTTAAGTCAAAAGGTTCGAGATAATGAAGAATGGTATCAAGTTCCAATAATCCTTTGGAGCCATCAGATGTCTCACCAATCAGCTCTTTCAGACAATTCAGTTTGGAAGTGTTGCTGCCGCTGAGATTTAAAATCGGCTCCAGATGGTCAATAGCCTCCTGCGACAATCCTTTTTCGTGTAACTCTTCATAAACCTTTTCCACACCTATTTTATCTATCTTATCCATGGCTACAGTGATATCGGTAAGTCTTTCCGGAGCATCGATAGTTTGTGCAATTCCGCTAAGCAGTTTGCGGTTATTCAGCTTAATAATCACGCGGATATTCAAACGCTGAAAAACCTCATCAATCATACGAATCAAATCCACCTCATTAATCAGTGAATTGGAGCCAATTACATCCACATCACACTGGTAAAACTCGCGATAGCGACCTTTTTGGGGACGATCAGCACGCCATACAGGCTGCATCTGGTATCTTTTAAAAGGAAAGGTAATATCGTTGCGATGCTGCACCACATACCGGGCAAAAGGAACGGTTAAGTCGTAGCGCAGTCCTTTTTCACTAATATCTGTACTAAGCCGTAACGAATCTTTCTTCTCCAGCCATTCGGGATTGGCTTTGGCGAGATAATCGCCGGAGTTTAGGATTTTGAAAAGCAGCTTATCACCTTCCTCGCCATATTTGCCAAGGAGTGTAGTCAGATTTTCCATGGCCGGCGTTTCAATGGGCTGGTAGCCATACTTTTCAAAAACACCACGAATGGTATTGAAAATATAATTTCGGCGATTCATTTCTACAGGGCCAAAGTCGCGTGTTCCTTTCGGAATAGATGGTTTTTGTGCCATAAGCAGTCAGGTATTTTCTTCTAATTTTTTCTGTGACAAAAGTACAAAACTTGCGGTTCATTCTTGTAGGCACACGGAATGTTGGTTAAATATTTGTAGTATCAGAAATCAAGACAAAAACAAGTCCCGTAAGGACGATATGTTACTGTATGTCTTTTAGAATGTATCGTTCGTCATAATCAATGAAACCCTATTCTGAACTGCAAATACAAATTAAATGTATAATTGAGAAGCAGATTGACCAAAGCAGACGGTGTTATTTTATAAAAATAGGCAAAAGTTTTTTATTCACTTAACAGTACTTCCAGCACCTAAAATAGAAAATAGCTATCTACCCTACTTCGGGGCTTTTTTCAGCAAATAAAGCGCAACAATAAGGTAAATAAAATTAGGAATCCATACACCTATAGCAGGAGAAAGATTACCCTTTGTGGAAAACACCACCGAAACCTGCATCAATAAAATATAAGAAAATGCAAGCAACAGCCCCAGCCCAAGGTTCATTCCCATCCCGCCTCTGGTCTTTCGGCTGGTAAGCGACATCCCCAGTAAGGTCAAAATCAAAATAGCTACAGGACCAGCATAGCGCTTATATTTCTCAATTTCGTATGGTTTATAGGACAGGGAACCGCGTTTCTTTTCCTTTTGGATATATTGATTGAGCTGATAATTATTCATCTCTTCAAAACGTTGTTTTATTTTATACAAGTCGGTGGGTCTTAGCGCAATGGTTGTATCTTTCATATAACCACTCGTTATCTGCTGATTCCCGGTACTGTCAAAACGCAATATATAATAATCATAAATCACCCATTTGTGTAAAACCGTATCCCGCACAATCTTGTTGGAGTTAAGCTTATATATCAGCCTTTCCCCATCAAATTTTTCCAAGGCAAAGCGGTAACCGGTATGTCGTTTCACATTATAAGATTCAACATAAGCAAAGGTCCCCGGGCCGAGCTGTACATGAATGTTACGCTCCTTGTCCCTTGTAAGATTCTCGACATACTTGTTCATGAAAATACGAAGGTTATGATTGGTATGCGGCAGAATGGAACTCCGGAGAAAAAATGAAGAAACAGCAAGAAAAACAGCAACAATCATATAAGGGCGCAGTAATCTGCGGAAACTAATTCCACTGCTTAGCATAGCTATAATCTCGCTGTTCCCGGCCAGCCTCGAAGTGAAAAAAACAACGGCAATAAAAGAAAAAAGATAAATAAAAAGGTTAACAAAATAGGGAATAAAATTCACGTAATATTGAAAAATTATGGCGTGTAACGGAGCTTTATGCCGGATAAAAGTATCAATCTTCTCGGAAATATCAAAGACAATCACCACAAGAATAAGCAGGGTGAGAGAGTAGATAAAGGTACCCAGATACTTTTTAATAATATACCAATCAATAATCTTCATAAAAACCAGGTTCTCCGGATAAGTTCTTTATTCAATTTTTGGTGAAAGATACACTCTTTTTTTCAAATTTAAGCATCTTATACTTTAAAGGGGAAAGCCTATAGCCGTTGTTTTATCCGGGGTATCATCATAGCTTTCCAGCTACTGAAATCACCGGTTAGGATATGCTGCCGGGCTTCCTGCACAAGCCACAGATAAAAAGCCAGGTTATGGGTACTGGCAATCATGCCGCCCAGCAATTCCCTTGCAGAGAAAAGATGCCGCAGATAAGCACGTGTATACTGATGATCAACAAAAGAAGTCCCTTCGGCATCCACCGGGCTGAAATCATTTTCCCATTTCTTATTTTTGATATTTATGATACCATTTTTAGTAAAAAGCATACCGTTGCGGCCGTTGCGTGTAGGCATCACACAATCCATCATATCTATGCCGAGGGCAATGCTTTCCAGTATATTCTCCGGCGTACCCACACCCATAAGATAACGGGGTTTGTCTTTGGGCAGAATTTCACAAACCAGTTCAGTCATTTCATACATCACCTCATGAGGCTCACCTACCGAAAGGCCGCCAATGGCATTTCCATCAGCGCCATAAGAGGCAATAACTTCTGCGGAAATCTTGCGTAAGTCGCGGAATGTACTGCCCTGCACAATGGGAAACAGACTTTGGTTATAACCATATTTCGGTTCGGTTTCCCCCACCCGCTTCACACATCTTGCCAACCATTTATGGGTAATATCCAGCGAGTTTTTGGCGTAGTCGTAATCACAGGGATACGGTGTACATTCATCGAAGGCCATCATAATATCAGAACCCAGACTACGTTGAGTATCTATCACATTTTCAGGCGTAAACCGATGTTTGGAACCATCAATATGAGAACGAAAAAGAACGCCCTCTTCATCCAGCTTACGGGTACCGGACAACGAATAAACCTGATACCCGCCACTGTCGGTAAGGATAGCGCCATTCCAGCCATTAAAGCGATGCAGA
>WFNG01000033.1 GCA_015488735.1 Bacteroidales bacterium
AGTCGATAAGTCCCGTCAGGGACGGTATATTATTTTATGTCTTTCAGCAGGTACCGTCCATCATAATCAATTTCAAATTTGTCTAATAATTCCTGATACTCTTCTTTAAATGATTTCTTTAATATTCCGTCCCTGACGGGACTGGTTAGAAATGGTGAAATCTTGTCTATAAATATTATGTCCCTAACGGGACTTCATAGTACGACAAAATATTATTATGTAAAAGTAACAAAGTTTTTATTGTCTGATAAATACTTAGCGCCTCAAAATAGGAATTAGCCTTATTTTATAACTTAAACGCGACTATTATTCTGAAATAATTGTTCGACAGCACATCCATATAGTCATAAACCGGCACCAACCCTTGTTTGTAGTCCGGTTTGATGATGAGATAATGTTTTCCCATGGGGATGCTGATACCTATTCCGACTGAAAAGCCGTAGTTGAAACTGGAAATATCTCCCTTTTCACTATACCGGGTCTCTTTGGAGTAGATGCTGTCATTCTCTCCTGAAGGATAAAACCAGGTAACGGAGGTTCCTTTTTCCCTTCCTCCGATATTTACCTCGAAAAAAATACCGGTTTCCAGAAAAAATTTCACGCGCTTTCCTACGTTCACCCTGACAGTAAATGGAACAGAGATACTACTGACAGAATA
Source organism: Bacteroidales bacterium (assembly GCA_015488735.1). Taxonomy (GTDB): domain Bacteria; phylum Bacteroidota; class Bacteroidia; order Bacteroidales; family F082; genus Sulfidibacterium. Next base: position 659 of record WFNG01000033.1, read on the forward strand.
AGTTACGGGGACTTCTAATAATTACTTCGCATCAAGATTTTCAGAGTTTTTTATAGACGATGAAAGTTTTTGATGCACTATCGGGATAATGCAAGAAAATTTGAAAAAGTATATGAAAAACTCTGTAAACCCTACGGGAACAAATGAGATAAACAATCTGACATCGTTAAAATTTTTCTCAATAGCTACGGCTATTCAGAAAAATTTATGCCTTGCATCTTGTTCATCTCATTTGTTTCTTGAAAGAAAGAAATTATTAGAAGCCCCCTTACATCATAAGCTGTAGAATACTTGCCTTTAAATAGTCGTTTGGTAAAACGACTGGTGTAGTTGTACTCAAGTCCTAACAGGAGGTTTACCCTTTTTTGCGGCAGTATGGTGCGGTACAATCCCAACCCGAAACCAGCCCGGCTGTCCACTTCGCCACCTTTGGCATAGGTACTATTGACGGAGACAGCAAACGTATCAAAAAAGAAAGTACTGTCTTTGCCTTGCCCAAATCCCTCCGTTACGGAGAAAACCAACAACAGAGCCAGTACGTATTTATTTAGGCTTTTCATCTTGTTAGTGCACTATGTATTAGCCCGAATACTGAAAAAATCAGGTGTTAAAACGGCAAATCGTCTTCCGGCGTAGCAGCAACATCCGGGGTGTCTTGTGCGGGAGGTTGTTCCTGTGAAGGAGGCTGAGGAGAATTCCCGCTACCGTATGAGCCACTATCGGCAGATTTTCGCAGCAGAATATTGATTTTGTCCGCTATGATTTCTGTGATATAGCGATCGTTCTGGTCTTTATCGGTATATTTCCGGGTTTTAATTTTTCCTTCCACATATACCAAATCACCTTTGGCAAATGTTTTGTCAGCCAGATAACGGTAACCGGCTATGTTGTGCCATTCGGTTTGTTCAATCCATTCGTTTTTGTCTCTGTCGCGGTAACTTTCTGTGGTTGCCAGTGAAAAACTGATTTTTTTGTTTCCGTTATCAAAAATATAAGTGTCGGGGTCTTTTCCTATGCGACCGATGAGCATTACTTTATTTAATCCAGCCATGATATTATATTATTTCGTCATGTTTTGATCCTGTAAATAACGTGCTATGAGCCGCGGAACAGGATAGTTTATTAATTGATTTTTCTGAACCAAAAGTAATGATTTTTTTGTCTCATCATCAAAAGGCTCTTTTATAAAAACAGGGATAAAGCAGGCTGAAACTTTCAGATGGGTAAGTTGTTGCTCATAAGCGGGTGAAGGTGTTCCAAAAGAAACGGAATATTTGCCGAACAGGTTCTTATTTTGGGCTTCGCGGATACTGTCGAGGGGACTGTTCATGGCCACGGCAGTTTCTACCGAAGGAAAATCATAAAGATTGCGCCAGATACTGCGGGAAGTCCTTTTATTAAGGTAAAGATACATTTCTTCATGATTTCTTAGCTGTATTACAAAGTAATAATAATACCGACGGCCAACAGCTGCTTTGGGTTTTTTCACAGGAAAATCAGACTGACGGCCCACAGACTGAGCAAAACAGGAATCTCTGAAAATACAGGTTTCACAATCGGGATGGCGTGGAACACAATGCAGGGCACCAAACTCCATAAGTGCCTGGTTGAAATCTGCAGGAGCATAATCTGCCATCAGCCGGAAAGCCATTGTAGTGAATTCCTTTTTGCCTTTCGTTGTGTTGATGGGTGTTTCCACTCCAAATATCCTTGATAAAACGCGATAGACATTTCCATCCACTACTGGTTGTTTTTTTCCAAACGCCAGCGAGGCAACAGCGGCTGCAGTATAGTCACCGATTCCGGGAAAGGTTTTCAATACTTCAAAATCTTCAGGAAACTTCCCGTTATACTGTCTGGCAATAATTTTTGCCGTTTTCATTAGGTTGTCTGCCCGGTTGTAATAACCCAATCCCTGCCAAAGATGATAAATTTCATCGGAAGATGCTGCTGCCAGCACAAAAACATTAGGATACGCATTAACAAACCGATGATAATAGGCAAGCCCCTGATTTACCCTTGTTTGCTGCAAAATAATTTCAGACAACCAGATATTATAAGGCACCTGTGAGTCTCGCCAGGGCAAATGCCGCTTGTTTTTTTGATACCAGGTTATCAGTTTTTCGCCAAAATCGCTGTTCACAGGCCGAAATGTGTTAAAAAAGAACCCATTAGAATAATTTTTTTTAATTTTTTAATACAATTGATACAAATTCTTCTTATTTTTGTCGCCCAAATTAGTAAACTAATTTTAAACATTATTAAAAACATACAGAAATGACAAAAGCAGAAATTGTAGCAGACATTGCTAACAAAACAGGAATCGAGAAAGTAGCCGTACAGGCTGTGGTCGAATCTTTCATGGACAGCCTCAAAGAAACAATGGTAAACGGTGAAAATGTTTATTTAAGAGGTTTCGGTAGCTTTATCATCAAAGAAAGGGCAGAAAAAACCGGTCGTAACATTTCAAAAAACACCACGATTGTTATTCCCGCGCATAAAATTCCCGCTTTCAAACCTGCAAAATCGTTTGTAAACGAGGTTAAAAATAACGTAAAATAATTCATTCTTAAAAATTTATCAATATGCCAAACGGAAAAAAGAGGAAGAGACATAAGATGGCGACACACAAACGGAAAAAACGTTTGCGTAAGAACAGGCATAAGAAGAAATAGTAATTCTTAAATGTGAAGCAGCCGGCTTGATGCAGGGCATAAAGCCGGCTGTTGTTTTTTTATACCACATACCGTACTGCCGGCTTAAATCTTTTATTTATCCCACCAGAATTTAAGGCGCGCGTACTTTTTTTAATTATAAGTAAATCAATATTATAAAGTGAACAAAGAATTAATTATCGATTCAAATGTTACAGAAGTTAATATTGCGCTACTTGAGGATAAACATCTGGTTGAACTACATAAGGAACAAAACAACAACAATTTCTCTGTAGGGGATGTATTTTTGGGAAAGGTGCATAAAATTATGCCCGGTCTGAATGCCGCTTTTGTAAAAGTAGGCTACGAGAAAGATGCTTTTCTGCATTATCTCGATTTGGGACCGCAGGTTCGTACCATGAACAATTATACCCGCCTGTTACAACAGGGAAGAGGCGATAAAATTTCTTATGCGAAATTTAAACCGGAACCGGATATTGAAAAAAGCGGTAAAATCACCAAAATTCTCAGCCCCGGACAAGAGATACTGGTTCAGATAGCCAAAGAACCTATTTCTACCAAAGGGCCGCGAATTTCCACGGAAATTTCCTTTCCCGGAAGATTTTTGGTGCTGTTACCGTTTTCAAATAAGATATCCATTTCTCAAAAAATCAGAAGCAAAGAAGAAAGAGGAAGGCTTAAACGCCTTATCATGAGTATCAAACCGGATAATTACGGCGTAATTATCCGAACAGTAGCCGAAAACAAAAAAGTGGCTGAGCTGGATACCGATCTTCGCAATCTGGTTGAGAAATGGGAAAAGATATCCGCCAAATTACCTAACCTCAAAGCACCGCAGAAAGTTTTAAAAGAACTGGGTCGAACTTCTACAATTTTAAGGGACCTCCTTAATGAATCGTTCAACAACATTTATATCAACGACCCCGTATTATATGATGAAATAAAAACCTATATCGAACAAATCGCTCCCGACAAAAAAGAGATTGTTAAGCTTTACAAGGGACGCGAACCTGTATTCGAACATTTTCATGTCGATAAACAAATAAGAAATTCATTTGGTAAAAATGTAACCATAAAAAGTGGCGTTTATCTCATCATCGAACACACCGAAGCACTGCATGTTATTGACGTAAACAGCGGACATCGTGTAAATAAAAACAACTCCCAGGAGCAAAACGCACTGGCAACCAATCTGGAAGCAGCTACTGAAATAGCCCGCCAGCTGCGCCTGCGCGATATGGGCGGCATCATTGTTGTCGATTTTATCGACATGCACGAAGCCAAAAACCGACGTGCCCTGTTTGAACATCTTAAAACAGAGATGGCAAAAGACCGGGCCAAACACACGATACTTCCCCCTTCAAAATTCGGACTTATCCAGATAACACGACAGCGTGTACGGCCTGAAATGTCAGTCACCGTGGTAGAAAAATGTCCGGTTTGCAATGGTACCGGAGAGATAAAATCAAGTATCAGCGTTATGGATGATATCGAAAACAATCTGGAATATCTGTTGCTCGACCAAAATGAAAAAGGACTTACCCTTGGTGTACACTCCTATATTTTTGCATACCTTACTTCTGGTTTAATATCAAAACGATTGAAATGGCTGCTGGAATATAAAAAATGGATTAAAATTCAGGAGATGAAAAACTACCATATGCTGGAGTTTCATTTCTTCGATAAAAGTGGTAATGAGTTGACACATTAAAATAAAAAAAACCGGCCAAAAGCCGGTTTTTTTTATTGAAACTTATACTACACCAAATATCCCGAGCTTTTAATATGCACACTCAAAACCGGAATCGGAGAGTGATTTACCATCTGTGCGGCATAAGGGCCAAGCCACAGATTGGCTGTTGTCGTTTCCTGCTCGGTCATGATGGAAATAAGGTTTGCATTTACTTTTTTGGCATAATCCAGTACCGTATCGGTAATATTGCCGGCATCGAGATAGACAACACGATAACGGATACCGTTTTCTTTCAGGTAAATTTCTGATTGGGACACATAATTCTTTATACGGTAGCGAATATTATCCACCGTGGAAGTATAAACACCAAGAATATGAATCTCCGCATCGAAATATTTGGCCAGCAAGGCGGTTATGGGAAGTTTTTGGCGGGTAATTTTGGTACTGTCCAACGGCATAACAATGGTTTTCAGATTTTTATTTGAATCTACCCCTGCCCGGATGGTAATAATGGGGAGTTTGCTGACAGAAACAATTCGGTTGGCATTACTGCCAATCCAGAACTCCTCAAAGCCCGATGAGCCATGTGTACCGACAACCAGAAGGAAGGCATCTACCTCTTTGGCCACATGGCATATTACTTTATATACCTTACCTTTTTCCATACGGTAATCAATTTCCGCACCGGTGGCAAGTTGAGGACTGTATTTCTTAACAAGCACATCGAAACGACTTTGCACTTCGGCACGGAGGTTGTCAGGCTCTACCGAAAATATTTCTTTGGAATAATCGAGATGGTTGGCCCAGACCATAGTAATGCCTGACTTTGCCTTACGGGCGATGATGACGGCATGTTCAAGCGCATTCAGTGAGCAATCGGAAAAATCGACACCAACAACAATTTTTTTACTCATGATACATGGTTTTAAGTATGTTATTTGGGAATTTGAATGTCATCTTTTATTTCCCATGCCAAAGGATATTTCTTTTTTATTTTTTCCAAAGCACGGATAGCATCCAGCCGTGTTCTGAAGTCGCCCACACGTACCCTGTAGTATGGCTCATTAAAAGTAATGTAAGCCGGAATATTATACTGTTTTTCAAAAGCATCGCGAATTGCCAACGCTTTATCCAGTGCTAAATTTCCGGATTCTTTATAAATCTGAATCCGGTAACCCGGAACAACAGGAAATTTTTCATTCTGCAATTTCTGAAGGTGCAAAAGGCTATCGATACGTGCATCCCCAATAAAATCTGCATGAACAGCTTGCAGGCTGTCCTGTGCAAAAAGAGTTCCTGCCATCATAAAAAACAGCACCAAACCAATCAACTCTTTTCTTCCTTTTGTCATTTCTTTTCTCATCAGGCAATTTATCTATTCATCGTCATCATCATAATCCATGGAGCGCAAACTCATAACCGGAATCTTCGCCGTGTTGATAAGCTGCTGGGCGTAAGGACCCAGAAAACGGTTTGCCGTTATATTTCCCTGCTCGGTCATAATGGCTATAATATCTATCTGCTTCTTCTGTGCATAAGATAAAATTGCGGAAACAACATTGTTGGCTTCCACCACGCCAATTTCAAATCTTACTTTTCGGTTGGTCAGAAAATCAACCGCCTCTTTGGCAAAACCATCGATACGCTTACGGATAACACTCAGCGGCGTATTATATATTTTAAGCAATTGGATTGTTGCCCCAAAAACCTCCGCCATATTTACGGCAAAAGGTAGTTTTTCATTGGTTTCCAAAGAGCTGTCGAGCGGCAACAGAATTTGTGAAACAGTATTTGTAATCTGATAGCTGTTGTTGACGGTAACTACCGGACAAGGAGCAGTAGTTGTAATACGATAAGCATTACTGCCTATCCAGAACTCTTCAAATCCGGTAACGCCATGGGTTCCGGTAAAAATAAACTCTGCCTTTAACCGGCGGGCAATCTTACTTATCTCCTGATAAATTTTTCCTTTTCCCAAACACAGGTCAAACGAAATATCAGGATAACGGGCCGCGTAATCATTTACAACATTGCTCAGATATTTTTTCTTCTCAATTCGTAATTCTTCATCAATAGTATGGATAAGGCTGTCGGAAGGATTGGAATTATCAATCCAGACAAGATTTATCGTGACATGCATTTTTCTGGCATAAGCCAAAGCATAATCCAGTGCATGAATGGCACTTTTTGAAAAATCGAAAGCTACAAGTATTGTTTTCATAGTTCACATACTTTGGTACCGCACAAAGTTACAACACAATTTGATTACAAATCTGCGTGACTGCTAATTTACAAAAAATTTGTGAAAGCAGGCTTCCTTTTCAGGAAAGCTGATTCCGTTAAATAAATTTAAATCATCCGCAAATTGCCAACCGTGAGAAAGCGTATTGGATAAATCCACGTACCTTTGCATTTGGATTAACAATTCGAAATTGAAACAGACTTTTGTCAAAGAGGAGCGGTTGTATGAGAAAAAGTTGATGGATCAGCTTTTTAAAAACGGAAAATCATTTTTTGTCTTTCCGTTTAAGGTGTTTTATCTGTCATTGGGGACAACTGCGCGTTTTCCTTCAAAAGTGCTGATTTCCGTTCCTAAAAAAAACTTTAACAGAGCCGTTGACCGCAACCGGATTAAAAGGCTTATGCGGGAAGCTTACCGGCGTAACAAATCTTTACTCTGTCCTTCGGGACAAGAAAAAAGCTGCCGGCATCCGCTTCTTATCGGTTTGATTTACACAGCAAAAGTTCACATTGACTATGTGGAGATAGAAAGGAAAATAATTCTAATTTTGCAACAATTACTTGAAAAAAATGAGCAGGTTACTCGGTAAGTTTTTTATTTTATTAATTAAAGTGTATCAATATACGCTGTCGCCATATATTGGCCGTTCGTGTCGCTATACGCCTACCTGTTCTGTTTATAGTGTGGAAGCCATCAAAAAATACGGCCCTTTTAAGGGTGGATGGATGGCATTGAAAAGAATTCTCTCGTGTAACCCATGGGGTGGCAGCGGCTATGACCCTGTTCCTTAAAACATTGATGACTATGATAAAAAAACATATTTTAATTGCAGGTCTTCTTCTTTTGACCGTAGTTGGGCTAAAAGCTCAGGAAAGCAACAATTTTAAAGTTGCAAAAAGTATTGAGATTTTCTCCGGGGTAATGAACCAGCTAAACCTGAACTATGTGGACACGATTCACCCGGTACAGCTTACCCGGACGGCCATCACGGATATGCTGGCAAAAATGGATCCCTACACCGTTTATGTTCCCGAAAAAGACATGTCCAATTTTAATCTGATGCTTAGCGGTATCTATGGCGGAATTGGTTCTACAATTCAGAAACAAGGTGATTATGTAGTTATTACAGAACCTTATGAGGGCTTCCCGGCACAAAAAGCCGGATTGAGAGCCGGCGATAAAATTATTGCCATTAACGGGAAATCGGCAAAAGGAATGTCATCACAGGCAGTAAGCAATCTGCTAAAAGGTGATCCGGGTTCCCATTTCCAACTTACCATTCAGCATTTTGGTGCTAAAAAAGACACCACGTTGGCCCTTACCCGCGAGCAAATTAAAATTCCCAATGTGCCGTATTACGGTATGGTAAGCAACGATATCGGTTATATCCGGCTCACCCAGTTCAGCCCGAATGCTGCCAACGACGTACGCAACGCATTTATCAGTTTAAAAGAAAACCATAACATAAAAGGCGTTATCCTTGATTTACGTAACAATGGCGGTGGCTTGTTAAACGAAGCGGTTAAAATTGCCAACATTTTTGTAAAAAAAGGACAGACCATTGTCAAAACAAAAGGCAAACTTCTGTCGAACGATATGGACTACAAAACACCCGGCCCCGCGCTGGACCGTAAAATTCCTCTTGCTATTCTGGTAAACGGAAATACAGCCTCCGCTTCGGAAATTGTTTCAGGCTCCATGCAGGATCTGGACAGAGGCGTTATTATCGGTCAACGTACTTTTGGAAAAGGACTGGTACAAAATACGGTTCCCATTCCTTACGGTGGAAAATTAAAAATTACCATTGCCAAATATTATATTCCCAGTGGACGCTGTATCCAGGCCATCGATTATTTTGACAGGAATAAAAACGGCAGACCTGTAAGAGTTCCTGATTCGCTTACGCATGCATTTAAAACAGCCGATGGACGCATTGTGCGGGATGGCGGCGGAATAGAACCCGATATTGTTATGAAACCTGTTGTTTTCAGCCAGGTTTCGGCCGACTTATATGCACAGAATTATATTTTCGACTTTGCCAATGAGTTCTGTCTCCATCACAAATCCATTGCCCCGGCCACACAGTTTCGCATCAGCGATACTACCTTCAACCAGTTCAAGAAATTTGTACGAAACAAAGGTTTTAGTTATAAAACAGAAACCGGAATGCTGATTAAAAAACTGCAGCAAAGTGCAAAAAGGGAAGATTATTTAAAAGCGTTAAAGCCAATGATAGACAGCCTCCAGGTGGATCTTAAAAAAGAGAAAAAACAAGATCTTAACAAGCACAAAAAGCAAATCGATGAAATGCTCCGTGTGGAAATTGCTACACGCTTCTATTATCAAAAAGGAAAAACAGCTTCGGCGCTGATTAACGACAAAGAGGTAAGCAAAGCTGTGAGCGTGTTAAACAACAAGAAGTTGTACGATTCTATCCTGGCCGGTAAAGCGACTCCCCAAAAAGGGAAATAATACTTATCTTGCGCCGTTTGTTAAAAAGAGTTTATGGCAACCGGTACAAAAGATATTTTCAGGCAGCTATACCTTTGGGTACTGATTCTTATTGCCATCAGCCTGCCACTCTCCATTTATTTTATGAGTGTGGGGTCCTTTTTACTACTGGCTTTGTGGCTTTGGTCAGACTTTCAGAGCAGCGTGGCCGTTCGTTTTTTTAAACAAAAAGGATTCATCAGAGGGTTCTTCATTTTTGTGAATTATCTGTGGACACTGGCCAGACAGGGCAGTGTGGAAAAAACAAAGAAATTTCTACACAACAAAGCAGCCGTTGTTTTTTCCGGTATTTTTCTTCTGGAACTGGCAGGATTGTTTTTCACTGCCAATTTCGACCATGCCACCAGAGACCTGCGAATTATGCTACCCCTGGTATTGTTTCCGCTGGTTTTTTCCGGTTCACCGAAAATCGATAACCGCAGTTTTCAAAAATTGATGCTCTTTTATATTGCAGCATTACTGGTGGGAACGCTGATTGGTGCCTTTAAGATGATTTCCGGAAATTACCTCAATGTACGACAATTCTCTCCTTTCATCTCTCCCATTCGTTTTGGATTAAATATCAGCTTTGGGATTCTGGCCCTTGGTTATTTTGTTGTGAAACGTTCGGGGTTCAGCCACATTCAGAAATTTTTCATGGCGGTCCTTATTCTCTGGTTCCTCTGGTTCCTCATGAAAATGGAATCACTTACTTCGCTGAGCCTGTTACTGTTAATTGTAACAGGAATATTTGTTTATTCTGTTTTCCGGACAAAAAAACGCTGGCTGCAAACAGCATTAATTTTAATCATCATCCTGGTTCCAACCGGAAGTTATCTTTATCTGAAAAAAGAAATCACCCGCATGACACATGTTCCGGCTTCTGCTTTAAAAAACCGGGTTAAATACACTGCCCTTGGGCACAAATATGTATTCGACACCATCCATTTTGGTATTGAAGACGGCCGTTATGTAGGTGCCTATCTCTGTATTCCCGAATTACAAAAAGCCTGGAACCAACACAGCCGGTTGAAATTTGATGCAAAAGATAAAAAAGGTAATCCGGTTAAATACACGTTAATTCGTTATCTGACTTCTAAAAATCTGCCAAAAGATGCGGAGGGCGTCAGCAAGCTTACAAAACAGGATATTCAATACATACAACAGGGGATTGCCAATTACAACTACATAAAGCATCCGGGACTGCACAGCCGCCTGCTTACCATGATAAAAGGATGGCAGGTCTATCAAAAAACAGGCAGCGCAGGTGGAAACTCCGTCCTGCAACGGTACGAATTCCTGCGGGCAGCGCTGATAGTCATCCGGCACAATTTCTGGACAGGTGTGGGAACAGGGGATCTTACAGAATCTCTGGGAGAACAATACCGTTTAATGCATTCGGGCATTGCGAAATATTATGGTTTTATTGCCCACAACCAATATCTGGATGTTTTCGCTGAATTTGGCATTTTCGGTTTTCTTTATTTCCTTTTTGCACTGGTATATCCGCCGCTGAAAACACACAGCTTTCATGATTATTTCTTCGTAGTCTTTTATGCCATTATGCTCATTTCCATGCTTTCTGATGACACGCTGCAAACGCACAGTGGGCTAACGTTGTTTGCCTTTTTTACTTCCCTGCTCATGTTTGGAAAAGAAAAATCTTTATCCCCTGATTCTGAAAAATAAGCTTTTCTTCTGAGATGAGGGTTTTTCCGGAACAGCACAATAAACAAGCTGTACACACGGTTATTTTTCCTATTTTAGCGCTAAATTTTTCAGGAGATGAACACAAAAGAAATAAAAATAAAAATCACTGAGTATTCAGCAACTTCTGAGTTGCCTGAAGAAGACCAGAAATTATTACAGCAAGCTGCAAAAAGTGCTTCCCGGTCTTATGCCCCTTATTCAGAATTTCATGTGGGTGCCGCCGTTTTACTGGAGAACGGGGAAATCATCTGTGGTTCAAATCAGGAAAACGCTGCTTATCCGGCCGGATTGTGTGCCGAACGTGTGGCCCTGTTTTACGCAAATTCCCAATATCCCGGTGTAAAGGTAAAAGCCCTGGCTGTTACTGCACATGCCGACCATTTTATTATTGACAAACCCATTTCTCCTTGTGGTACCTGTCGCCAGGTGATTGCTGAAACAGAAAGCCGTCAACAACGTAAAATCAAAATCCTCATGCAGGGAGAATCCGGACCGGTAAACATGACCGAAGGTATCGAAAACCTGTTACCGCTGACATTTTACGAAGAGAAGCTAAAGAAAAAATAAATTTACCATCAATTTATCCCAACCATGAAAAAACTCCTTTTATTTTTAAGTCTGTTGCTGGTTTTTACAGCCTTTAAAAGCGACAAACCTGCCTATCGCCTGTACAATGCCAAAGGCAAAATGGTGAAATACCAAAAGATGATCGATGCTGCCAAAGATGCAGATGTGGTTTTCTTCGGCGAGCAACACAACAATCCCATTAGCCACTGGCTGGAACTTCAGGTTACCAAAGACCTTTACAAGGCCCGCGATGGAAAAATCATTGAAGGAGCTGAAATGTTTGAACGCGACAACCAGCTCATTCTCAACGAATACCTTAAGGGAGAAATTACACGGAAAAACTTTGAAGACGAAGCCCGTTTGTGGCCAAATTACAAAACCGATTACAGGCCGCTGGTAACTTTTGCAAAAAAACATAAAATTCCTTTTATCGCCACAAATATTCCCCGCCGGTATGCCAGTATTGTTTATAAACATGGTTTTGCCGCGCTGGACACACTCTCGCAGGAAGCCAAATCATATATTGCGCCCTTGCCTATCCCATACGATCCCAACGTGAAATGTTATAAGGATATGATGACGCAAATGCAGCTTATGGGCCATAATAATCCCAATTTCCCAAAAGCACAGGCAATAAAAGATGCCACCATGGCTGCGTCCATCGCAAAATATGCCGGAAACGGAAAACTTTTTATCCATTACGATGGAGCTTATCATTCTGATCACTACCAGGGGATACTGTGGTATCTGAACAAATACAAACCCGGATTAAAAATTGTTACCATTTCCACTGTAGAACAGAAAAATATTGATACGCTTGCCAAAGAATATGATCATCTGGCCGATTTTATTGTTGTTGTCCCAAATGATATGACGACGACCTATTAATTTCGTCATTCTAAATTCTACACGCTGAATTCTACTTTTATCAATCGCCCCAGTTTTCGCGGTCGAGGCTACGATATTGTATGGCTTCCGCCAAATGATAAGGCCGTATATCCTGACTGTTCTCCAGATCGGCAATGGTTCGTGACACTTTGATAATTCGGTCGTAAGCACGCGCCGAAAGGTTTAACCTCTCCATGGCCGTTTTCAAAAGTTGGCGGCTTTCTTTGTCCAGTTTACAGAAATGATTCAGATCATTACGTGTCATTTGGGCATTACTATGAACTTTTTTACTGTTCTTAAACCGCTCTTCCTGTACTTTGCGTGCATTCATAACGCGCTTCCGAATAACGGCGCTGGATTCTCCCGGGCTGGTTTCAGCCAAATCTTTGAAAGGTACCGGAACAACTTCCACATGCAGGTCTATGCGGTCGAACAAAGGTCCTGAAATACGGTTCAGATATCTTTTTACAGCTCCGGGTGAACAAACACAAGTACGGGTAGGATGGTTGTAATAGCCACAGGGACAGGGATTCATGGCGGCAACCAGCATGAATCCGGCCGGGTACTCTACCGAAATCCTTGCCCGCGAAATGGTGACCACCCTGTCTTCCATGGGCTGCCGCATCACCTCCAGCACCGTACGTTTAAACTCGGGAAGCTCATCCAAAAACAAAACACCGTTGTGTGCCAGCGAAATCTCTCCCGGTTGCGGATATGGTCCTCCCCCTACCAAACCGGCATCGCTAATGGTATGATGTGGCGAGCGGAAAGGCCGGGTGATAATCAGAGAACTACTGCTTTTTAAGATACCCGACACCGAATGAATCTTGGTGGTTTCAATGGCTTCTTCCAATGACATGGGCGGCAAGATAGAAGGAATACGCTTGGCCAGCATAGTCTTTCCCGAACCGGGAGGTCCAATCAAAATAACATTATGCCCGCCTGCCGCCGCAATTTCCAGCGCCCGTTTAATGTTCTCCTGCCCTTTTACCTCAGCAAAATCGAAATCAAAATGGTTAAGGTTTTCCAAAAACATTGCTTCCCGGTTCCCGGTGAACTTTTGCAGTGGTTTCCGGTCATCCAGAAAGTCGCAGACCTCCAACAGGTGATGCGCACCGTAAACTTCCACCTCGTCCACAATGGCTGCTTCGGGAGCATTCTCAACGGGTACAATGACCCCTTTAAATCCCTGTTGTTTTGCCACCAACGCTATGGGCAATGCGCCTTTTATGGGTTTAATGGTTCCATCCAACGACAGCTCCCCCATCACAACATATTCATGTAAATGCGCACTGCTAAGCTGTGAAGAGGCTGCCATAAGCCCCAGCGCAATGGGAAGGTCATACGCCGAGCCTTCTTTTTTAATGTCTGCAGGCGCCATATTGATAACAACACGGCGTTTTGGAAATTTTTTTCCCACATTACTGAGAGCAGCCAAAATCCGCTCGTGGCTCTCCTTTACCGCATTATCGGGCAACCCAACCAGAAAAAACTTAGAGCCTTGTCCTACATTAACCTCTATGGTAATTATCAGGGCATCAATGCCGTATATTGCGCTGCCATAAGTTTTGGAAAGCATTGGGGTTTTCTTTTAGAATCGTTTCCCACAAAGATATGGAAAAATTAAATAAAAAGAAACGTGCACGTTATGGAAGTTTCCAGGTAATCTCTCATAATTTAAATGAATTAAAATTGAATTATTATGCAAAATAGGATTGCTCTTTTCAATGGCTTATTTATATTTGCAACTAATATTAATCGCATACGATGCTCGTTAATTGCGGGTAGTAAAAGTTTTACCAAAGTAATAGGTTAAAGGATTTAATAAGGAAGATGATTAAAAATCAGATTTGGTTAGCAAAAAGCTATGCTGCCTATTTGGCCAAAGCCAAAACAAGATACAAAGTACATTCGCCATTTATTTTTGATTTGGTTGAAAACGTTTTAAAAGACAAAACCAACTATCCGGAATACAGGAAAATAGAGACTTACAAAAAGAATATCAGCA
>WFNG01000034.1 GCA_015488735.1 Bacteroidales bacterium
AATATTGCAAGCTCGCGGTTTGCGTTATTCCAAAACTGAATTTGTGGCATGCCCTTCCTGCGGTCGTACCCATTTTAATATTGAAAAAGAGTTGAACAAAGTAAAATACCGGCTGGGTAATGTAAAAGGATTGAAAATAGCGGTTATGGGTTGTTTCGTGAACGGGCCGGGAGAAATGGCTGGCGCCGATTATGGGTTTGTGGGTTCCGCACCGGGAAAAATAGACCTGTATAAAGGTCAAACCATTCTTTTCAAAAACCTTCCGGAGGAAGAAGCATTAAACCAACTGGAAGCTCTTATCAGAAAGTAACAATTACTGCTCTTTCAGAAAAATTTCTGCAGTTCTTTTAATTGTTTTTTCTATGGGTGTAAACTGCATCCCCGTGGCTTTTATAAACTTTTCATTACCATACCGAAAAATACTGTTTGCAGTATGGGCCGTTTGGCTGGTTATCAATGATTTTTTACCCGTTAGCAGTGTGCTTATTTTCAGCAGACGCCAACCTAGCTCGCTGGCAAATTTCCCTGCTTTGTATTTCGGCGGCTCTACTCCCAACGCGTTGGCTATCGATTCAAAGAGATTTTTATAGCTTATATTTTCACTGTTCAAGAGAAATCGCTCACCCGAAATATTACTTTCCATAAGCAGAATGATGGCTTTGGCTACATCATTTACATCTACATAACCATTAACCCCACCGCTGTAAAATTTCAGACCTTTATAAACAGTTTGAAAAATCTTGGAACTTCCCTGTTGAAAATCTCCGGGGCCAAGAATTATTGTTGGATTTACCATTACAACTTTCAGTCCTTCAGCCATTCCCCGCCACACTTCCCTTTCTGCCTCAAACTTACTGATAGCATAGGGAGAAGTCTTTTGACCTTGTTTCCATTCCGTTTCTTCCGTTGTAATATTTTTATTTCCTGCCCGTCCCAGTGCTGCAACAGAACTTACATATCCCAGCTTTTTTACTTTTTTCTCTAAACACGCGTTTACCACATTTTCTGTTCCACCTAAATTGGTTTCCATAATGGCAGCAGCAGCAGCAGGATCAAAAGAAACTATGGCAGCAGTATGGTAAACTTTTTCTATACCTTCCATAGCACTTAAAAGAAAATCATAATCCAATATATCACCATCTACCCATTCAATTCTTGAAAGAAGATTTTTTGGATGGGGAGTATAGAAAGAAAATGTTCTTTCAACCTGTTTTACAGATGTGGCAGAATGCCTTAAGACACGTATGTTTTCTTCTTTTTGGGTGAGCTCAAAAAGCAAATGCGAGCCAACCAGCCCTGTTCCTCCGGTAATAAATATCATAACTGCAAAAGTAGTATGAAAAGGATAATCCAAAGCATTGCACAGTTTTTTATTTTCAAAAGTATGGGCAAAAGAAATACATTATTTCATAACGATAAGAGTAACCTTAACGCATAATTTATGTATAACCTAAAAAATTTGAAAATAAGCTCATTTTTGGATAAAAATTATGGATAAAATTGATAATTATCGTCTAAACATTGAAGAAAATGCAATAAGCAATGTTGAGGCATATATCGAGAATTTATTTCATCAGTGGACAGTGAACGAGATTTATCTTGGAAATATCATCACTGCTTTTTCTAATCTTATTTATCTTTTACCGGAACATTCAGGTAATAAGAGTCTTGGGATTACGGCTCAAATAAAAAACGAAATTATTTCGTTTGAGTTCACCGGAATAGCCAGGCAGGTTCTCACTCTGTTTTTGAAAGAGCACATCTTACAAAATATACACAATGCCCATATACAATCTGTTTTTCTGATACAAAAAATTGCAGATGAGGCTATTGTACAGAAAGACAATCTGATTTTACGGTTTAAGATCAGTGCTTTACCCGATTCTTATCTTATTAAGAGGAGGCAATTACTTAAAAACGCCTCGAAAAATACAACAGAAAATATTATATATGATTAAGTATCAGTTAGATAGTCTTTCAGAGCTTCTTGTTGACCCCCTCATATATTTTCCATGGATAAAGCAGGTCATTCAGAAAGAGAACTATCAAACGGGGGATATTTTTTACCATTTTTGTAGTGATGATTTTCTATTAAACATCAACCGCGAATATCTTCAGCATGCGTACCTCACTGACATTATTACTTTTCCACTCTCTACCCGTCCTGAAATTATTTCAGCTGAAATCTTTATCAGTATCGATCGTGTTTTCGAAAATTCATCCATACTGAAAACTCCATTTGAGAGAGAATTTGCGCGTGTTCTGGTCCATGGTGTTTTACACCTGATGGGTTATGATGATCATAGCGATGCTGAAAAGCTCGAAATGCGTGCCAAAGAGGATTATTACCTATCTTTGCTCCCGCAAAAATAGTTGTGTTTCACGTGGAACATTATGAAAATGTTTGAAAAATATGATGTCATTGTTGTCGGTGCTGGTCATGCCGGTTCAGAGGCAGCGGCAGCGGCGGCCAATCTAGGTTCCAGTACCCTACTCATCACCATGAACCTGAATGCTATTGCCCAAATGTCATGTAACCCCGCTATGGGTGGAATTGCCAAAGGACAAATTGTACGAGAAATCGATGCTCTGGGAGGATATTCCGGATTAGTTACCGACAAATCTATGATTCAATTCAGGATGTTAAATAAATCTAAAGGCCCGGCTATGTGGAGTCCCCGTGCACAAAGCGACCGTATGTTGTTTTCTGCCACTTGGCGAAAAATGTTAGAAGATACGCCTAATCTGGATTTTTGGCAAGATACCGTAACAGAACTTCTCATTAAAGGCGATTATGTATACGGCGTTAAAACAGCCATGGGAATAGAAATTGAATCTCAGACGGTTATCCTGACGAACGGAACATTTCTCAACGGAAAAATTTATATTGGTACCAAACATTTCCCTGGTGGACGAATGGGTGATGCCGCCAGTTATGGCCTTAGCGACCAAATAAAATCATTGGGGTTTGAAACAGCGCAACTAAAAACAGGAACTCCGGTAAGAATTGATGGGCGTACCATTGATTTTTCAAAAATGAATGAGCAAAAAGGTGATGATATTCCAGGGAACTTTTCATTTCTTGAAAAAACAGTTTTAAAAAACCAACGTAGTTGCTGGATAACCTATACCTCACCTAAAGTACATGACACACTTAAGCTGGGATTTGCAGATTCCCCTATGTTCGCAGGAAGAATACAGGGGGTCGGACCCCGCTATTGCCCTTCCATTGAAGATAAAATTGAACGCTTCGCAGATAAATCCAGACATCAATTATTCGTAGAGCCAGAAGGCTGGAATACTATTGAATATTATCTAAATGGCTTTTCTTCATCGCTTCCAGATTATATACAATTAAAAGCCTTAAGGAAAATTCCCGGCCTGGAACAAGCCAAAATCTTTCGACCAGGATACGCCATCGAATATGATTATTTTCAGCCCACACAACTCAATTACAGCCTGGAAACAAAGCGTATTAAGAATCTGTTTTTTGCAGGCCAAATCAATGGCACTACGGGATATGAAGAAGCTGGTGCCCAAGGTCTAATGGCAGGAATCAATGCGCATTTAAAAATAAACCAAAAAGAGC
>WFNG01000035.1 GCA_015488735.1 Bacteroidales bacterium
AATAATACCATCTCTAAGCAGCTGCAGCGCCATCTTCAGAGAAATCATGCCACTGCTGTTTCGGTCGTAAACAAAGGATTCTGCATATCCGTTAATCAGACAATTAGTAATGTACAAACCCGTTTTTTTGTCCGCCACAAAAGTGGTACTATTTTCGCGGGGATGAACAGCAATTTTCACAGCAGTAGTATCCGTAGCCAGGTTAGCGGATTTAGCCACAAAATCTTTGCGTATCACCCTGAAATCTGTCCGCCGGTTGAGGGCATAGGCTGCTTCCTTTTCCGCTTTGCTCTTAAGAGAATTAATAAAAGTATCGTTTAGTGTGGTTCCCTTTTTAAAGAGAAATCCATCTTTCACAATATTCTTTTGAAGTGTACGTGGAACGCTTTCACCATAACCTTTTGCCACAAGCCTTCGGGGATCTATTCCACGCATAATAAGATAATTAACCGCTGAACGGGCGCGTTTTAGCGACAAAATATCGTTATATTCTTTGGTATCGCGCGAGTCGGTATGCGAACCCAGTTCAATGACCAGGTTGGGGTTATCACGCAAAGTCTGAATCAAACCCTGCAACGAATCCTGATATTGCGGTTTCAGGTTCCATTTGTTCAGGTCGTAAAGAATATCGGGCAATACAACAGGCTTGGCCGAAATAGGATTCAAGACAATATTTTTTTTGAAGTTCCTGCTGAATTCTATGCTATCGGTATTAAACTTCCAGATATAATTAAAATAATTCTCCTTACTCACTTTTACTTCGTAAGATGTGTTGGGTTTTACCTGACTTTTTCCAAACGAATAAAAACCTTTGTTGTTGGTAATCGTTTTCGCCGTGAGGCCGTTTGAGCCGATCAGTTTTACCGTAGCGTTAGGCACACCAAACAGTGTACGGTTATCGGTAGTGGTTCCCGAAAGGGTAAAAACCAGAGGCGGTTGAATAAAATAATAGATGTCTTCTTTGCCACGTCCGCCTCTGCGGTTAGAGCTAAAATACCCCCATGATTCGGTGGGATTAAAAATAATCCCAAAATCGTCATAAGTGGAATTGATGGGATATTTCAGATTAACCGGTTTCCCCCAGCTTCCGGAAGAATCAATTCTGCTGACAAAAATATCCAGTCCTCCCATACCGCCATGGCCATTTGAAGCAAAATAAAGTGCCGTATCACCACGCAGGAAAGGAAACATTTCATCGCCTTTTGTATTGATATTAGGCCCCAGGTTAACAGGATGTCCAAAAGGAACATTTTTGCTGGTACGGAAAGATACCCACAGGTCGTTTCCGCCGGCACCCCCTTTTCGGTCAGAAGAGAAATAGAGCGTCAGCCCATCGCTGCTAATTGCAGGCTGACCAACCGTTTGTGTGGTATCTACACCCCGGATAATAAGCCGTCGTGCCATTCCCCAGGTGCGGCCAATGCGCCGCGATGTATAAATCTGACATCCCATTTTTTTATCAGGAACCTGTGGACACCGCGTAAAATACAGCGTATTGAAACGACTGTTGGCCTGTGCTGCCCCTTCGTTTGCTGAAGTATTGATATGTTTGTCTTTATCCAATAAAACCGGGGTACTCCATACGCCATTGTGATCCTGCCTTGTGGTAAAAAGGTCACTGAAATACTGCCCTGTCCATTTGTCTTTGGCTTTTCCGGTAACACCTTCGCGGGTAGAGGTAAAAACAAGCTCGTTATAATTATCAGAGATAAAAGCCGGTGCAAAATCTGCTTCACGCGAATTAATCTTTTTCACATCCGTAACCTGATACTTAGAAGGATTGTTTATCCACTTCTGAACTTCTGCCGTAGTTTCAACGCCCAGCTTACCACGCGGGTCGTCAGGAACCTTTTCGGCATAGGCTTTGTATTGGGCAATAGCTTCGTCAAACTTCCCATCTATTTTCAACACATCAGCGAGACGCAACAAAATTTCCGGATGATTTTTGGCCCATCCAAAACGAACCAGCCTCCGGTAAGCCCCTTCAGCACGGCGATAATTTTCGGTATAATAATAACAATCGGCCAACCGGTAAGTAATACGGTTCTTCTCTTCGCGATTGTTTTTAATCTTTGTAAAAGCTTTTTTATATTTATCAATGGCAGCATAATATTGCTGTCTGGCGAATAACTCATCAGCAGTATGTGCCGGGCTTTTCCTCTGGGCAACAGTTATTAATGGCAACAATGCCATAAGCACAAACAAAAAATATTTGCTACCTGGAGCCTTCATTAATTTACTTTTTACCGCACTTTTTGTTTTCAACCTGTCATCTTTTCGTGCTTACTGAATTTTCTGCAGGTTCAATTTTTATTTCATTTCTTACAACCTCATTCTGTTCCGGAGCTTCCCGGACTATTTTCTTTTTGATTTTTGCTGTTGCAGCCTTTGTACGACTTTTTGTAACAGGTTTTTTTGGAGTAACAGATTTTGTCTTTTCGGCAACATGAGGACTTTTTGTGGTCTTTTTTCGGGAGTCGCCAGTGGCTTTCTTTTTCACCGTTTTTGGCTTCGCAGCCTTAGGAGCGGGTTTTTTCCTTTGAGTTTTGGGAGAAGCAGCGGTTGCGGCTTTCGGTTTGGGACGTGCTTTTGGTTTCTGTTTCGATTTCAGCACTTCTGTTTTTACTTCGGTATTTTCGTCCGGTTGTTTTTCAGCGGTTTCTTCCGTTTCTTTTTGCTTCATATATGCTTCCCGTTTCTTTTCACGGTCAACACGGTCTGCTTCGCGGTTAATTTCTGTTTTTACATCTTCTGAAGCCCGCTTTATTTCATTAATAAATTTCCCCAATCCGCGTGCCAGCTCAGGAATTTTTCCCGGACCAAATACCAGAAAGATGGCCAGCACTATCAAAAAAATCTCTCCCGTACCTAAATCAAAAAGTAGTAAAACCAATGTCTTAAATATTTGTCTTTCGCAAAAGTAAAAAAAATCCCCATGAGCCGTATTTTATTCTTGAAGATACGTTTTATTTCTTCTGCTTTACCGGTATTCCGTTGTGAAAAATAACTTTTTTCTGTATGACGCCAAGCGAATCATAAGTCATCCAGACACCCTCCTGCAAAGCATTTTTATACTGCCCCTGCATAAGCAGTTTTCCGTTAATATCATATACACGAAAAGGTCCCTGTAAAGTATCGTTTACATAAGTTCCCGAAGTGGAAATTTTTCCATCGGGGAAATATTTTAACCAACGACCGTTTTTGTGGCCGTTTTTATAGTTGGTTAGCTCGGAAGGTTTTCCTGTTGAAGGGTAAAAAACTATGGTTTCCCCCTGCTTTATCCCGGTCTTATAATTTTCTTCCAGCACAAGTTTCCCATCTACATCACTGAAATAAAGCCAGGTACTGTCTTTTTTATGGTTAATAAATTTTCCTTCGGCCATGGGCTTGCCATTGAGCTGGAATGATTTTAAATGTGCTATCCGGCCAGTATCCGAGTAGGTCATCCTGGCTTTCAGCATTCCGGCCGGATAGAAATAGGAAAATGTTCCGTAAGGTTTTCCATCGCGGAACTGACCTTTGTAACGGATTGCTCCGTTGCTGTATGTTCCAATCCATTTCCCCTGTCGCAGTCCGTGGACATCCGTATGGTTTTGCGCGTTGGCCAATGGCAACAATGCTACAGAAAAAAACAACATCAAAAGTAGTTTCTTCATTTTTTAGTACCGGCTTTGTTAAAATGTTTTAATTTTATCGCCTTACAAAAGTAACATCAATTGAACGAATATTCTTCAAAATTATTGGAATCGGCAGTAAAAGAATTGTCACGCCTGCCGGGAATTGGCAAACGAACGGCCTTACGACTGGCTTTGCATTTGTTGCGTGAGGAAACTTCAGCGACACAGCATCTGGCCGAAGCATTGGTAAAGATGCGGGAAGAAATTATGTTTTGCAAACGATGCAACAACATTTCGGACACAGAAATCTGCGAAATATGCAGCAATCCTAAACGTGACGAACAAACAGTATGTGTGGTGGAAGACACCCGCGATGTGCTGGCTGTGGAAAACACCTCACAGTTCAACGGCCTGTATCATGTGCTGGGAGGCATTATCAATCCCATGGAAGGGATTGGTCCCAACGACCTTAATCTGACACATCTCGTAGAACGTACTCGCACAGAAGATATTAAAGAGATTATTCTGGCTTTGCCCGCCACGGTGGAAGGTGATACCACCGGCTATTATATTTATAAATTGCTCTCACCTTTTGGATTAAAAATAACCACTATTTCGCGCGGTGTGGCCGTGGGAAACGAGCTGGAATATACCGACGAAATTACCCTGGGCCGTTCTATTCTGAATCGTTTGCTTTTTGAGGAATCGAACCGGAGGTAAAATCAGCCCTTGTCAACCGTAGTTTTATAAATTACATTTCGTTCTGCCAGACCCGAAAGCATAAAATCCACAATTTTCTCATTTTCCCCCATCTGTTCCGGAACCACAATTCCTTTTTGCGTGTGCAGACCTGAAACCATCAGGCGAACTGCCTGTGAAGCTGCATAAGCCGTGGTACGCGCCATACTGTGTGTCTTGGTTTTGGCATCATAACGGTCGTACAGGTCAAAAGTATAGCGGAGTAGCTTTCCGTCTTTTTTCCCTTCGACCATAATTTTCATAATGGTCAAATCCTCTTCGCCTTTTTCGAGTTTCCAATGTTTAAACAACAATTTACTGGTCAGTTCTATGGGAGAAATAGTGTTGCCGTTGATCTCCGTTTTCCGAGTGTCGAAAAATCCGTTTTCGGCCAAAAATTTGATTTTGGCGGCATAGCCCGGATAACGGAGTGTTTTCTCACGCATGTTTTTGGCTTTGATGGTAAACATGAGCGAGCGCAACCCGTCACTGTTAAAAGCTTCCAGTGTCCCAACTTTATCAAATTCCAACAACTGGATTTCGGTAAGGGGCGGTTTGGTTACTATCTGTCCGTTTTCCACCAACCGCGCCGGGCGCGTGTATTCCTCAATCACATCCGAAGGTGAAAAAACGGCTTTGTATTCCCACGGTAATTTCCGTATCACCGGCAATCCGCCCACAAAAATATCTACTTTGTCCACTTCATCCATTTTGGATGCTGCGAAACCGGCCAACAGGTTGCTCATTCCCGGCGCCACGCCCATATCCGAAATGACGCGAACGCCCTTTTCCTTTGCCAGCTTCGACAAGCCGAAAACATCCTCCGGATAAAAAGCAATATCCACACAATCTTTCCCCGCTTCTATTATGGTTTTCAGGGTGTTGTAGCCCATAAATCCGGGAACGGCATTCACTACGATATCAAAAGGTTGTAACAGTTTCTTTAGTTCATAAGATCCGCTTAAATCCAGATGTTTCTTTCGCAATTTCATCTCCTCAATACTTTCGAGTTGTAACCAGCTTTTATCGGCTATGGTAACTTCAAATTTTTCGTCTTTGAGGAGATCGATGGCCAGCGGTTTTCCAATAAGTCCGGCCCCCAGAACAATTACTTTTGTTTTCATATGCCTAAATTTTTAGTTTTTGTGAAGGTTCTGTTTTCCCAATTTCTGATAAGACAACCCCGATAATTACCACAGTCATTCCAATTATTTTTCTTGCAGTGAACTGTTCTCCCAGTAAGTAAAACGAAAAAACCACAGTAAAAACAGGAATCAGGTTAGTATATAAACTGGATTTAATAACGCCAAGATATTTCACTACATAAGTATAAAGCACGTAGGCTACAGAAGAAGCAAAAATACCAAGCATCAACAGGGAAACAATGGGGAGAATCCCCGGGCGGATGGTAACAAACGACGGGCCATCAATAAAAAGGAAGAAGGGCAGAAAAAAAAGCGAACCAAGCATATTTTGCCAGGTGATAATAGTAACAGGATTGTATTGCTGTGTCAATTTTTTCAGCGCCACCACATAAAAAACAGCAGAAAAAACAGCAAGAAACAGCAACGCTATTCCCAACGGGTTGGCCAACAACTGAAATTTGTCGTTAAGTATTATTACCAACAATCCGGTAAAGGAGATGATTAGCCCAATCAAATTCAACGGTCTGAGCCTTTCTTTGAAAAAATAATAAGCTGCAAAAGGTGCAAAAACAGGAATAGTGGACACAATAATCGAACTCAGCGAAGCAGATACAAGGCTTAGCCCGTAATTCTCACCTACAAAATAGAGAAAAGGATTTAAAAAGGCACTTCCTATAAATAACCAACGGTCTTTCTTTTGAACCGGCTTGAGCTGCCCGATAACATATCCAAAAAGAAACAAAACGGCAAAGGAAATCAGCAGTCGAAAAAAAATGGTAGTGAGCGGAGAATAAACTTCAAAAACAATTTTAGACCATACATACGACATACCCCAGAAAAACATGGAAATAAAGGCGAGGATATGAATATGGAATTTTTTCATCAGCGTTTTCGGGATTTGAATTTAGGCCTGAAATCTAGATAGGGCAACATAAATACTTTTACTGAGCCAACAATAATATTGGCTTGCACATAAATTGGAAAGCGGTGCTTGTCGGCAGTAACATAAACAACCAACGGATCTGTATCAGAGAAAAAAGTACTGCTGGTAATTACAGCTTTATAAACATCGCAGGCAATCCGCTTTTTGTTATGTACCATCTGCCCTTTCCCGGCATAAATAATATAATACGTCTGTTTTTTCCCATCCACAATCAAAGGAATGGCAAGGGTGTCCCCTACTTTTAACGCGCTTGTATTTGTAATCCTTAAATAATAAGTAGCACTGAGGACATCGCGAAATGACTTGTTCAGTGTAAGTAAAGTGTCTTTTGGAGCGTGCCGGGTGGCCTCTGTATGGACATTAACATTCAGGCTATCCCAATGAAAATGATAAATATTATGAATATAAAAGCCGCCTTCCAGCGTTTTTTTCTCATAGAACAAAGGTTTGAAACCTTTAATCGCAGTTACTGACTGGTAATAATCCTTCAGTTTAAAAATAAAAGCATATTTTTTTAAAGAGCGTCCGGTGGCGACAAGATGCACACATTTACGGTGATTATAGGTTATGGTATCCGTTTTTAGGTTCACATCTCCGGCATATACCCACAAAGGGCCAAGATTATAGTAAACACGAAACTGCAAATCTTCGCGGGGCATAAATGGATAAGGTGGCGTTATTTGAGCAAAGCAGATTTCCGGCACACTTAAAAGTAACAAGCTGAAAAAGAATATGATGTTTTTCCCGGTCATAGGTTTCTTGAAAAATTCAAAAATAAGGAAAAACCGGCGGTTGCAACATGAAGATATGAAAAAAGGTTAAGAACCGAATACCGGAAATTGATCCCTGGTCTGTCAAGGCGATTAGGAATCCTCCAAAATAAGTCAAACAAAAAAGTCAGACAATTTGCCTGACTTTCTTTTCTTCGTAGCGAGACTGAGAATTGAACTCAGGACCTCCGGGTTATGAATCCGACGCTCTAACCAACTGAGCTACCTCGCCGTTTTGAGGCTGCAAAATTAAAAAATTAAATGATTATGCAAATATTTTTTTTCATTCATCCCACGCATGCAATGTTGTACCCAAAATCACTTGCTTTTTCTGAAAAAAGCCGGATGAATGCTTACCTTCGCGAAAAATAATTTACGCCATGTCACAGGAAATCGAAAAGAAATTTCTCATCAAAGCAGATTATAAACCATTTGTTGTCAAAGCGAACCATATCGTTCAGGGCTATTTATCATCGGCGCCTGAAAGGACTGTCAGAATACGTATTAAAGATGAAAAGGGTTTTCTCACCATTAAAGGGCCAACAAACAAAAGTGGAGCCAGCCGGTACGAATGGGAAAAACAAATTTCGCTGAAAGAAGCCAGAGAGCTGCTCCGGTTGTGCGAGCCCGGAATAATTGACAAAACACGACAAATTGTCCCGGCTTCCGGAAGTCTGTTTTTTGAAATAGATGAATTTCACGGCGAAAACGAAGGCCTTACAGTCGCAGAAATTGAACTTCCCCATGAGGACTTCCCTTTTGAAAAACCTGACTGGCTGGGAGAAGAGGTTACCGGAAACAAAAAATATTACAATTCCATGTTAACAAAAAAACCGTTTAAAAGCTGGCATTAAAACATGTATCCGAATTTAACGCCGGCAGCAAGGTAAACTGCACCCGAATTCCAGTAAATATCCCGGGCATATCCCAATCCCACATGAAGGTTAAACAGAAAATTCTTTCCTAAATCCCGTTGAATACCCCAATGAATTTCTGTAAGAAAAGTATTGTGCAGCCTATATCCATAGTTGTTATTAAAGATTCCACCGGTTGCATATTTCATCTGAGCTCCCACATAGTTTCCCGCATTGACACCCATCTTTTTATGCTTGCTCAGCCGTTTATTCAGATTATAATAATACCTGAATTCGGTGATAGCAAAAAATGCAGGACTCAGGAAATTCCATGTATAACTTGTCTCGTAATCCTGAACGGAATAGCCACCACCCAGACCGGCATTAAAATCAAGAAGTGTGTTTTTCCCCGTAACCAACTCATATCCAATATTTAATCCCTGAAGGCCTAATTCAACTTTAGGATGACTCACAAGGGTGGTTGTTCTATCCTGGGCAAATATTTCCATAACAAAAAAGCCCATAAACAATAACAATAAGATACTTTTCTTCATCTGTTTATAATTTTGTATTTTAATTAACCAATTCTTTATGTTTTGTCACAACTTTTAGCTTCTCTCTCGAAAATTGCACCAATGACAGGAAATTCTATTTTTTTATACCCGAAAGTTGAAACCTTAGGATATGTTTTTCATAATTAAATCTGACAAACAAAAATAATCTTTAAACTTTATGTACAGCGCTGTTTTATAAATTTTTTAATCCTGTTTTTTACAATTGTTCAACCATCGATCTTTTCAGGGAAAGAGATGATTTATTATTACTAATTTTGTACAGTAAAAACAAACGAGCTATCTGCCATGAAGAAAATAGGAATTTTGATACTTTTTGCCTTTTTTGTGGTACAAATACAGGCGCAGCAGAAAACAACGAAGGCTTCCGGAGCCGTTTTAAAATTTAATGAAACAAGTTATAATTTCAAAAAGATTTATTTCAAATCCGATGGAACACATAATTTTAAATTTGTTAATGCCGGCAAAGAGCCGCTGCTGTTATCGCGGCCACGCTCATCCTGTGGCTGCACCGTTCCCACCTGGCCCAAAGCGCCCATTCTTCCCGGCGATTCAGGTGTTGTAAAAGTTACTTACAACACACATATTATTGGAAGGTTCAACAAAACAGTTACTGTTTATTCAAACATGCAAAAGCCGGTAGTTCTGCATATTCGCGGCGAGGTCATTCCCCGCCCGAAGCCTCTGTTACCGGTTAAACAAGCCGATAAAGAAGTATCTCCAGTTAAAAAATAAACAAAAAACAATATCATGCCAAAGATTTCATTAAAAGGGCAACAGATGCCCGAATCGCCCATTCGTAAACTGGTTCCGTTTGCCGATGAAGCCAAAAAAAGAGGCCGGAAAGTTTACCATCTTAACATAGGGCAACCCGACATCGAAACACCGGAAGTGGCACTGAATGCAGTGCGTAATTACGACCACAAAGTCATCGAGTACAGCCATTCTGCCGGTATGCTTTCATTACGTGAGCGTCTGACAGATTATTATAAAACTGTAAATATTGAAGTTACACCTGACCAGATTATTATTGGCACCGGTGCTTCGGAAGCCTTACTTTTTGCTTTTCAGAGCATTATGGATCCTGGAGATGAAGTCATCATTCCCGAACCGTTTTATGCCAATTACAATGGCTTTGCTACCAATGCCGGCATTAAAGTAGTCCCCATTGTTTCAGCTATCGAAAGCGGCTTTGCACTGCCTCCCATGGAAGCTTTTGAAAAAGCCATCACCGATAAAACAAAGGCTATTCTGGTCTGTAATCCCAACAACCCGACCGGTTATCTCTATTCCAAAGAAGAGATGGAAACACTGCGCGATCTGGTAAAAAAATACGACCTGTACCTGATTGCCGATGAAGTTTACCGCGAGTTCGTTTATGATGGCAAAACTCATTATTCGGCCATGTATCTGGATGGCATAGATGAAAATGTCATTCTTATCGACTCTGTATCTAAACGTTACAGCGCCTGTGGCGTACGTATCGGTTGGATGATTTCACGCAATAAGTTAGTGGTTTCCACTGCTTTGAAATTTGCCCAGGCACGTCTTAGCCCGCCTACTTTCGGACAGGTTGCCGCAGAAGCGGCTGTAGATACTCCTGATAAATATTTTGATGCAGTCATCAAAGAGTATATTGCCCGCCGAAATGCAGTTGTTGAAGGTATCAACAAGATTGAGGGAGCTTTCTGCCCCAATCCCTCCGGCGCATTTTACGTGGTTGCACGACTACCCATTGACGACTCGGATAAATTTTGCCGCTGGCTGCTCGAAGATTTTGAATTTGAAAATCAAACGGTTATGCTGGCACCGGCTTCCGGATTTTATTCCACTCCCGGCAAAGGAAAAGATGAAGTGCGTATCAGCTATGTGTTGAAGGTGGAAGACCTGAAAAGCTCGGTGAAAGTGCTGGCAGAAGCATTGAAGGTTTATCCGGGAAGGACAAATTAAAGTGAACAAAAGCTCATTCGGATTGCAAATCCAAATGAGCATCGTTTTAAAACAGTAGAACAAATTCAAATAAAAAAATTAATATGAAATATGTCGGTGCCCACGTCAGTGCTTCCGGAGGTGTCGAGAACGCCCCGGTCAATGCCCATGCCATTGGGGCAAAAGCTTTTGCCCTTTTTACCAAAAACCAGCGGCAATGGTTTTCTAAGCCGTTGACAGGAAAAAGTATTGCCCTTTTCCGTGAAAACTGTGAAAAATACGGCTATGAGCCTTTTCAAATCCTGCCGCACGACAGTTACCTCATCAATCTGGGACATCCCGATCCGGCAGCACTGGAGAAATCACGTGTTGCTTTTCTGGATGAAATGCAACGCTGTGAACAGCTGGGGCTGGACCGTCTCAATTTTCATCCGGGTTCGCATCTGAAAAAGATGACGGAAGAAGCCTGTTTACAAACCATCGCCGATTCCATCAACCTTGCACTGGACAAAACACAGGGTGTAACAGCCGTCATTGAAAATACGGCAGGACAAGGATCCAACCTCGGTTTTCGTTTCGAACATTTGGCTTATATCATTGATCGTGTGGAAGACAAAAGTCGGGTAGGCGTATGCATTGATACCTGCCATACTTATACATCGGGCTATGACATAAAAACAAGTGCCGGTTATTTAAAAACATTTGCCGACTTTAATGTCATTGTTGGCTTTCAGTATTTGAAAGGCATGCACCTGAACGACTCAAAAAAGGAACTGGGCACGCGTGTGGACCGGCACGACAGCATTGGCAAAGGATTTATCGGACCGGATGCTTTCCGCCGGATTATGAACGATCCGCGCTTTGATAATATGCCATTGATACTGGAAACACCGGATCCCGAAATCTGGCCACAGGAAATTGAAATGTTGTATGGGATGGTAGAGAAGTAGTATTATTTTTGTCATTGAATACTTTTCTATTTATATCTTTAAAAAAATACACCATGAAATACCCATAGTAAATAAATTTGACACACCCGCCCCCGCCAGAATGACCTTATCGGGCTGGCGAACGACGTTCAGGCGGGCAGGCAGGGGAATGATTATCTATAAAATGTGTCAACGAATTTCGCGGATTTCACGAAAGTTTTTCGCCGGCGAAAAACCCAAATTCGTGCAATTGGTGTAATTCGTGGCTAAAGGCATGACCGGGTATAATATATTAGGGGAAAATGAATTACAAAATCATAAACACATGAAACACTCCGTTAAGACAATACGATCAATCTTTTCAGGGTCTTGTTGTTTGAGGAATATCCTAAATTCAATATTTTCTGTTTCCCGGATTTCGCCGAGCTTTTCAATTTTTACAAGGTTAAGTTCAATGTTTTTATTTGACTTCATATTCGGTTTTTATTAACCTATACGCAACTACTTATAAATCAAATATTTCATTCTTATTTTTTTAAACTTTTCCAAATCAGGTTGCCAGCTTTTCCGGATCTGTTTAGCCGAATAACCTTTTTCTATCTGCAAACGCAGGCTGTCGGTTCCGGACAGCAGGTCGAAAGAACCTCTGAAAAAGGGATGGACATGCATGGCTTTTAACCGACGATAAGCATTTAAAAGCCATTTTAACTGAATCTGTTGTGGATTATGACGATAATTATGCGCATAGGCTGTGAGGTCTTTCCCCCGGCAAGTCTTATCCTGAAATTTGGGATGCAGGCTGGCGCCGGGAATGCTGCGCGGCGTAAAAACATAATCGCCTTTCATGCCGGGATAACCGTATATCTGAAATGGCTTGTCGGTACCACGGCCTACGCTGACCACCGTTCCTTCCAGAAAACAAAGTGAAGGATACAGATAAACAGCCTGCCAGTCGGGCAGGTTGGGCGAAGGCTTCACGGGAAGTTTCACAATCATATTCCGGGTATATTTTTTCATGGGTATTACAGTCAAATTGCATGTTACGCCATTTTTTAACCAATGCTCGCCATTGACCATGCGGGCATACTCGCCAATGGTCATACCATAAACCACCGGAACAGGGTGCATTCCAACGAAAGACTTATAGGCAGGCTTCAGCACGGGTCCGTCCACATAAAAACCATTGGGATTGGGGCGATCGAGAACAATCATGGGCACATGGTTTTCGGCACAGGCTTCCATCACCAGCGTCATGGTAGAGATGTAAGTATAAAAGCGCGTTCCTACATCCTGCAGGTCAAATAACACCACATCCACGTCTTTCAGGTCTTTCACTGTTGGTTTTTTGTGCTTACCATACAGGGAAACGATCGGTAGTCCTGTTTCAGCATCCACACCACCGTTAATATGTGCACCCGCACTTTTGTTACCACGAAAACCATGTTCCGGACTAAATATCCGGATGACTTTTATTCCAGACCTGAGAAGTGTGTCCACCAGATGAATTTTCCCGATAATGGAACTCTGATTTCCCACCACCGCTACCCGTTTTCCTTTCAGTAAGGGGAAATAAACATCCGTCTGCTGGTCTCCGGTAACAATCTGACTATAATTGGTGAGCACTGGTAACTGTTTTTGAGCGAAGCAAATACTTCCGGCAAAAAGCAACAAAACAAGAGAGATAGAAATTTTTTTCATGGAAACAGGGTTTAAAAAGACAAATGTATAAAAGTCTGCCATTATAAAGCAGGAAATGATAATTTTGTAAAAAAATCTGTTTTGAACGTTTCTTATTTCATTGCCAGACACATTGCGCCCGGTCGCTCGGAAGCTTACGCGCGCCCGGTTATACGCATTGCTGTTGTAAGTATTGCGCTGGGGCTGGCGCTTATGATTGCTTCGGTAGCCATTGTCATTGGTTTCAAACATTCTATCAGTAATAAAGTGGTGGGGTTCTCTGCGCCTCTACAAATAGTGGCGTTCACGCGTAATGAGTCGCTGGAGGAAAGCCCCGTAACCATTGGAACAAAATTTCTGAAAAAGCTCCATAGCTATCCCGAAATTACCCATATTCAATATACAGCACAAAAAGGAGGCGTTCTTAAAACACACGACCAGATTCAGGGTATTATTCTGAAAGGAGTTGGAAAAGACTACAACTGGAATTTCCTGAAAGAAAATCTCATCGCCGGACATCTTCCCGACATTAATACGGATAAACCGGGCAGACAGGTACTTATTTCACAAAAACTGGCCACAAAGCTCAGGCTCAAACCGGGCGATGCGGTACGTATATGGTTTATCGGTAAAGAAGCTACTGCCGCATTGGGACGCAAACTTATCATTAGCGGTATTTACAACACCGGTATCGAAGAATTTGATAACCGTTTTCTCATTGGAGATTTACGTCAAATACAGCAACTCAACGGTTGGAAACCTAATCAGGTAGGAAGTGTTGAATTGCAGGTGCGTAACTTTAATAAGCTGAAAAGTGTTGCACAAAAAATTTACGAAAATATTCCTTACAACCTGAATATCAACACTATCTATGATACATATCCTGAAATTTTCAACTGGCTCGGACTGTTGGACACCAATGTTGTGGTTATCCTGGTACTTATGATTCTTGTGGCCGGTATCACTATGGTCTCTACTCTTTTCATCCTCATTATAGAACGTACCGGCATGGTTGGCATTCTGAAAACGCTGGGTGCCAACAATCATACTATTCAAAAGATATTTCTTTACAAAGCAGCTTATATCATTGGGCGTGGTATGTTTTGGGGTAACCTGTTGGGATTGTTTTTTTATTTTATACAGTATTATTTTCGTTTGTTTCGTCTAAATCCGGTTAGTTATTACGTTTCTTACGTTCCCGTAGAGCTTTCAGTCTCCCACTTTTTGCTACTCAATGCGGGTACTTTTTTCCTGTGTCTGATTATGCTTATCATTCCCTCATTCTATATCATGCGTGTTGAGCCGGCCAGCGCCCTCCGGTATGAATAAAACAGCCTCTTAACAAAGATTAGGACTCTTTTGGTCAATACAATTCATTTTTCATTACATTTGTAAATCATCTTATCAATAAGACATGACAACCAAAGAGAAGAAGTTGCCTGACATAGGAACAGACACCCGGAAAAATTCCGGTAAAAAACTCATTCTTTTTAATGATGATATAAACACCTTTGATTTTGTGATTGAGACTTTAATAGAAGTCTGTGGCCACGATCCTTATCAGGCTGAGAACTGCGCACTTATTGCTCATTTCAAAGGTAAATGCGCTGTGAAAAACGGCACCTCAGATGAACTGAAACCTTATTACAAAGAAATGATTTTAAGAAAACTAACCGTTGAAATACAATAGAATATGTGGGCTGTAATTATAACGTTGATTTTAGTGGGCATGATTCTGGTAGTTCTGGAGATATTGGTCATTCCGGGTGTTGGTATTACCGGTATTCTGGGATTTTTACTTATGGTTGCCGGTGTGTGGACAGCGTACGCCAGGAATGGTTCTTCGGCAGGAAACGCCACCCTTTTGATAACTATTTTGGTCAGTACCCTTAGCATGATTGTGATATTACGGTCAAAAACATGGAAAAGAGCACAACTGAAAACTGCTGTTTCAGGCAAAGTACGGACTTTTGATACCTTGAACCTAAAACCAGGTATGCAAGGCGAAACTGTCTCGCGATGTGCACCCATGGGGAAAGCAGTTTTCAATGGTCACCACGTGGAAGTCGATGCAGGAACATCTTTTCTGGGTACGGGGACAAAAGTTGAAATTACAAGAATAGAAGGAAATAAAATTTTTATAAAACATTTAACAACCTAATACTATGCCAAATTCTTATGTCATAATAGCCGCCATCGTAGGTGCTATTTTTCTCCTCTGGTTATTGCTTTATTTTATTCCCGTGGGGCTTTGGTTCACGGCTTTCGTGTCGGGTGTGCGCATATCGCTCATCCAGCTGGTACTTATGCGCTGGCGGAAAGTCCCACCTGGAACTATTGTCAGGAGTTTGATTACCGCGACCAAAGCCGGCCTTCATTTAAAGCGGGATGACCTGGAAGCCCACTATCTTGCAGGAGGCAGGGTACAACAAGTCGTTAACGCCTTGATTTCCGCAGACAAAGCCAATATCGATTTGGATTTCAAAACAGCAACAGCCATCGACCTCGCTGGTCGCGATGTACTTGAAGCAGTACAAATGTCGGTAAATCCGAAAGTTATTGACACAAAACGTGTTACTGCTGTCGCCAAAGATGGCATCCAGCTAATTGCCACGGCACGGGTTACGGTTCGCGCCAGCATTCAGCAGCTGGTAGGAGGCGCCGGTGAAGAAACTGTTTTAGCACGTGTGGGAGAAGGAATTGTCTCCTCCATTGGATCGGCACATTCGCATAAAGCAGTTTTAGAGAATCCCGATAGCATCTCACGGGTAGTTCTTCAAAAAGGCCTTGATTCGGGAACTGCTTTTGAAATACTCTCCATCGATATTGCCGATATTGATATTGGTAAGAATATTGGTGCCGTTCTGCAAATGGACCAGGCCAATGCCGATAAAAACATTGCCCAGGCCAAAGCCGAAGAACGACGGGCCATGGCTGTAGCCAGCGAGCAGGAGATGAAAGCCAAAGCACAGGAAGCCAAAGCCAATGTGATACAGGCCGAAGCAGAAATCCCCATGGCTATTGCAGAAGCTTTCCGCTCCGGAAATCTCGGAATCATGGATTATTACCGGTATAAAAACATCCAGGCTGATACCAAAATGCGCGACTCTATTGCTGAAGACCCAGGTATCGAAACGCCGGAAAAAAAATAAATAAACAGCAGTGTTTTTATCTAGAAAAAAATTCTCCTTAACGGAAAGTGTGAAAAAAACTAATGACAGACAAAGATAAGTTAGTCCGTAAAAAACTGGAAGAACTGTTTGAATGGACAGATGCAAAAGGAGATACGGCATCGCATATCCAGATACAAAAGGCTTTTGACATGGCATCAGAAGCTTACGATGGCAAAACAATGCCCGATGGGTCGCCTTTGATTTTGCATCATCTTAACATTGCATTAATAGCCATGAAAGAAATCAGCCTTGGGCCCACTTCGGCTGTATGTGCATTGCTCCACTCTTTTGACACAGACGACATTCGCGTAAGTGAAGAAATCCTGAAAAACTTTGGACAAAATGTGCTGGAAATCACACAGGGATTTAAAAAAATCTCCGCATTACAAACAGAACGGATATCCTTTCAGTCAGATACTTTTCGCAACATGTTTCTGTCGCTTGTAAATGATATCCGGGTGATTCTCATCCGCATGGCTCACCGGCTGCACGATGTGAGACAACCGGAATTACTCACCGGAAAACAAAAAAAGAAATTTTTTAACGAAATAAAATATATCTATATCCCCATTGCCCACCGCCTTGGCCTTTACCATATTAAGAGCGAAATGGAAAACGACCTGATGCGCTTTGAACACCCTGAAATTTACCTTACTATTACCAATAAAATTCAGGCAACAAAAAGCAAACGGGAAGTTTACATTAAAGATTTTATCCGGCCTGTGGAGCACGAACTCATTGCGGCAGGGTTTGATTTTGAAATAAAGTGGCGTACCAAATCAGTCTCTTCCATTTGGGCAAAAATGAAGCGACAAAATATCGAATTTGAACAAATCTATGACATCTTTGCCGTCCGCATCATCATAAAAAGCAAAAAGCCAAAAAAAGAAAAAGAAGATTGCTGGATGGCCTACTCCATTATTACCAACATATACAAGCCCAATCCCAAACGCCTGCGCGACTGGATATCAACACCCAAAGCATCGGGTTACGAATCTTTACATACCACGGTTATGGGACCCAACAAAAAATGGGTAGAAGTCCAGATCAGGACCGTCCGAATGGATCAAATAGCGGAAAAGGGCCAGGCTGCCCACTGGGCCTACAAAGGACTTATGAAATCGAAAGATATGGACGACTGGCTGCTTCAGGTACGTGATGTACTGGAACATCCGGAAGCCATCGGTACCGAATATGCCTACCAGTCTAAAAAAACAAAAGAATATGTCTATATATTCACACCCATGGGAGATTTAAAACGTCTGCCCGCAGGTGCCACAGTTCTTGATTTTGCCTACGATATCCATACAAAAATGGGAAATCAATGCAGTGGAGCCCGCGTAAACAATAAACTTGTACCCATTCGTTATAAGCTCAAAAACGGAGACAAGGTGGAAGTAGTTACCACTAAAAACCAAAAGCCAAAAACAGACTGGATAAGTTTTGTGAATACTACAAAAGCCCGCAACCATATCAAACGGCAGCTTAAAGAAGAGAAATATAAAGAAGCAGAAGAGGGAAAAGACCTGCTGCTGCGAAAGTTTAGAAACTGGAAACTGAAAAGTAGCGATGACCTGATCAATATTCTGGTAAAACATTTTAAAATGAACTCGGCTATCGATTTATACTATCTCCTTGCAACAGACAAACTCGATCTGACACTTGTAAAATCTGTTCTTAACGATCATTTAAAAGAAGAACCTGAAGATGTTTTAGTACAGGAAAAAAAAATCTCGCCACCGCCAGACTCCACTGGCAAAACCGATAAAGAAGAGGATATCCTGTACATAGGCAACCATGTGAAAAATATTAATTATCGGTTTGCCAAATGTTGCAATCCCATTCCGGGCGATGATGTCTTCGGCTTTGTCACAACACTTGGCGGCATCTCCATTCATCGGCGCAATTGCCCCAATGCCAGGCGGTTGTCCGAACGATATCCTTACCGCATCGTGGATGTTAAATGGATTGGTTCGGAAGACAAACCCTTTTACCGTATTAACCTGAAAATCAATGGGAGCGATGAGCTGGGTATCGTAGAAGCACTAACCAAAGCCATCACCGGTGACTTACGCGTAACCATGCGCTCCATTAATTTTACCACTAAAGGTAAAAAATTTGAAGGCCGTGTCAGTTTGATGATTAGAAACCACGAGCACCTCGACCAGCTTGTTCACAAAATAAAACTGGTAAAAGGTGTTGAGAAAATAACGAGAATTAAATAGCCATTGTCGAATTGTTCATATTTAGGTCGTTTAAAGTTAACCTTTTGAATTTAAATGTATTGAATTGTAAATCAGCAAATGAATATATTTTTTTTGTTCAAAAAGAAAATTTATGGAAATGACAGCTGCTTTTTCAACCAACGATGGAAAAACCTTTGTGAACAAACATCCGGGGGATGCCCTGTTTTTGGATATTTATACAATTTCAGAAACGAAAACTGTTTTCCTAAAACGTCTGGAAAATACAGCTCCCGAAGAGAAAAAGCATGCTCAGGATGACAGAATGACAAATGCAGTGGTTTTGCAATTACCTTAAACCAATCACTTTAACGCATAGCTGTAAATGGCTATGTAATGACGAATGCTCCCACCCAGCACGAAGATGTGAAAAATGGTACAGTGAAATAGCATTTTGTGCTGTAAATAGAGTACGACAACCAAGCACTTTTTTATTTGTTTTTTCCCGGATATCATCGGCCAACTATATTTCCCTCCTTCCAGAGACACATAAACATTCTCAAGTGTGTCGAAGTTTATTTAGCATATATCTTATTCTCTGTCCAGGATACCTACTTATACTAAATTAACACCAAAATTGATAATATTTATGTTGGAGAAAACAAAAAATCAATTCCGAAATTGATACAACCGATATGTACGGATTCATAAATTCAGACATAAAAAACTTGATTTTCAGTATATTATAGTTATACCTTTACTTTTGGATTTCAATTTAACGTCATCAACTTCGATTTGGCATCATCAGCAAAAAATAATCATAATAATTAATCCTAAAATAAATTATGAAAACAACAACTAAATCACTCACATTCCTTATCTCCGGAATTATTATAGTTATAGCATTTTTGCTTTCGGGTTGTGGAGGCAGCAGCTCAGGCACAAACTCAAATCAGTATCTTGGACAACTACCGGATATCGCCAAAAAGTATCTAGAGAAAATCGACAATAAAAAGAAAGAATTACAAGCAAGTACCGATCTTGAAAAAGCTTTTAAATTAAGTAAAGAAGCTAAAATACTTGGCAAAGAGGCTGATGTAAAAATAGCAGAATACCTTGCCGGCCATCCCATTTTGAACATTCCCTTTGAACAGAAAGCAGATTACCGGTTTAAAATTAAAAAAGTCAGGATTGAAAGGTCATCAACATTACGCATTCATTTTATAGCCAATGTCCTTATAACCAAAGATATTCTGAACAGCTGGGGTAATCCACCGGGATTCAGCAATCACTTTTTTGCTTATGTCAAAGCCGTTGACAAAGAAGGAAATTCACTTACCCGCCGATACAGCGTATTTGGTTCGAGAGGCAGAGGCCCTTTCAAAGCCAATATGGAGACCGAACTGTATGGTTCCTTAAATGGCCCGGCAAACCTGGCCAACTTTGACAAATTGGTGTTTGTTTCCAGAGAGGATTACAATAAAAAAAGGTAATAAATATGATTTCTGTTTAAAACTTTTATGATAAACCAAATTTAAAACTTAAAACAAAAACATTATGAAAACGCTATCTTTACTTTTCATCGGGCTTCTTTTCTCAGGTATGTCCTATTCGCAATTAACAGTAAAAAAAGTAAGTGTACTTATTCTGCTCGTGCTATTTTCAACCACTATTAATTCTCAGACACTTGATGATGGAATGATAAAATCCATTGCACAAAACTGGGCAAATTCTCATAGTCTTAATCCAAAAATAGCAAATATCATTTGTAAAACGGTAGACGATGAACCACTTCTTTACATTGTCAATTTCGTGGAAGGATGGGTGATGATTTCTGCCGATGAATCATTGGAAACAGTTCTTGGTTTTTCGTTTGATTCGAATTATTCTGGAGAGAATGAAGCCGATGGAGTAAAGTCATTATTTGAGTTTTATAGTTCTGTTAAAAAAGAAAATATTACCAATAATATTAAATTCACAAAGGAGAGAGAGGCTTTATTATCAGGAAATTATAAATCTACCAATACTATTGAAAAAGTTGAACCATTATTACCAGTAAGCTGGAGTCAAGGCTGGCCCTATAATGCTTATTGCCCACTGGATAGTGATATGCCTGAAAGTTTTAACGGTCACCACAACACCAGTTGCGGTCCTACTGCCTTTGCTCAAATACTCCGTTATTGGCGTTACCCTGTCCATGGTACGGGATATCATAGTTATACTTATGATCATCCTGGTTTTGCATTATTGGGCTTTGTTGAAGCTGATTACGAATCAACTTACTACAACTGGGATAATATGCCGGCATCGCTCAATTCTGACGATCCTGAATCCGTTTATACAGATATTGCTACATTGATGCAAAACGTTGGTGTTTCTGTTGATGGTTCATGGAGCAGTGGTGGTCAACTTTTTCAATATTCAGCTGCTGCGGTAAAATATTTCAATTACTCACCTACCTGCGAAGTTTACTATAGGAACGATTTTACCACTGAAGAATGGCATAATCTTTTCAGAAACGACCTAGATAACGGACGCCCAATTATGATGGTGGGACCAGGTCACTATTTCGTTTGCGATGGATATTACGGTAGCGATTTCTATCATATTAATTGGGGTTGGGGACCTGGTTCTGATGGCTATTATCCACTTTATCACTTAGGCAATTATGGATTAAACAATTGGGCACTGATTGGTTTGGAACCCAATTATCAAG
The DNA here is from genome assembly GCA_015488735.1 of Bacteroidales bacterium. Lineage (GTDB taxonomy): Bacteria > Bacteroidota > Bacteroidia > Bacteroidales > F082 > Sulfidibacterium. Next base: position 21,247 of record WFNG01000035.1, read on the forward strand.
ATAAAAAATTAAAAATGAATGATCCATATACTGTTGACGACAATACAGTTGTTCTTCTTCATTTTGATGGTGACCTAACAAACCAATCAACTTTATCAAACAATCCGAATGAACATGGTACAATAGCATTTGCTGATAATAGTGAATTGGGTTTAGGGCAATGTTTATACCTCGACAACACTAGCCAAGAAAACCAATCATTTTTAGATATTGCAAACAATAACAATCTGAATCTTAGTGAAGACTGGACAATTGAAATGTGGTTCAAGCCAACATCTCTCGGAACTAATGGGTATGAAAACTTTACATTGCTGAATAAACCCGGAGATAATAGCATTATAAAATCCAATTATTCTATTTTAATGTTACCGGCTACGCATTGGTTATCTCCGGAAGGTTTAAATTTTTCCTTTTATCCAAGTGGTGAACCCGAGCGTTATAAAACAAGCATTAACACAGACGGAAATTTCTTAGAATTAGGAAAGTGGTATCATATCTCTTACTTCAGAAATTCTACAACAAATACGCTCAAAGTGGTTATTCATAATTCTGATAAAGAATTGATATACTATGCCTCAAGACCTACCGAAACAACAGAACTTCCTTTATTGAATTCTAATCCGCTTTTTATTGGTTCAAGCAACCGATCAAATACATATTTTGACGGGTATATTGACGAGCTAAGGATTAGTAACATTGTTAGAGAATTTGAGATTACAGGTAGTGGACTAACTTTATCAACTCCAAATGGAGGTGAAAAATGGGAACAAAACACAATACAACAAATACGTTGGGAAGATAATACTAGCGATAATCTAAAAATAGAATACAGCAGCGATAACGAACAAAATTGGAACGAAATTATCTCGAGTACACCAGCAAGTACCGGTTTTTACAACTGGACTCTTCCCAATATTGATTCCGATCGTTGTAAAATTAAGCTAACAGATATAAACGATGCAAATGTTTATGATAAAAGTGATGGCATTTTTTCAATATTACCTTATAAATTAACATTAAAATCGCCTAATGAAAGTAATTTTTATGTTCCTGGAGAAGAAGTCTTAATTACTTGGGAAAATACACCCGTGAGTAATATAAAAATTGAATACACGAGCAATAATGGGACTTCTTGGATAGAAGTAGCAGCAAGTATTGATTCCCGTTTAGGTATCTTCAATTGGATTATTCCAAATACTATTTCTAATCAATGTAAAATTAAAATTACAGATATTACAAATGCAGCAGTTTCTGATGAAAGTGATAATACTTTTGAAATCGGTATAGAAACGATAACTTCAATTTATGATATACAATACACAACAGAAGCGGGGACAGATGGGATATATCCATCATTAATAAATGGAGAAGAAGTTACAACAATCGGAATTGTTACAGCAATTGGTTACTTAGGCAATGATAATACCTTCTTCATTTCTGAACAAGGACGTGGAGCTTGGGGAGCTATTAATATTTATAAATCAAATGTAAATCCGACTATTGGCGATGAAGTAAAAGTGATAGGAACAGTAACAGAATATAACGGATTTACAGAAATTATTAATTCTACCACAAACATATTAAGTTCAGGCAACCAAGTTCCCGACCCAATAGTAATAAATACGAGCGATTTAACAAACAACGTAAATGCAGAACAATTTGAAAGTTGTTTGGTGAAGGTTGAGAATGTAACGGTATCAAAAGCACCTGATGCGTATAATCAAATATTTGTTGATGACGGAAGCGGCGAATGTCAGGTTGATGATCCCATATATAATTATTCAATCTCATTGGGCGAGCAATTCGAATATATTATTGGAGTAGTTGATTATAAATACAATAAGTATCGTCTTATTCCCAGACTTGAAAGTGATTTTTTATCACTCCAAACTGGAATACACAATTCGTATCTTAACAGTAATCTATTTACAATCAGCCCAAATCCGGCAGCGGATAATATTCTTATCTCATCGCCTGAAATTGTAAATCTCTCAATATTCAGCCTTACCGGACAAAAAATCATCGAAAGAAAAAATTTCTTAAACGGAAATATAGATGTATCCGGTCTTAATAAAGGCATTTACGTTATACGGTTTTCCGGCAGTAAAGGAATTGTGAGCAAAAAACTTATTATTGAATAAACAGCCGACAATAAGAAACTATACATGGCACAGGAGGTTTATATGTTAAACTTTACACCAATAATGACGAAAACACGATGACCGAGAAAGGTGCAAAAATTGAAGTGAAAGGAAAATGTGTCAGATTTAAAAAATATATCGGTTATTATTACATCGATTTCGTCCAGGATTAGCAAATAAATCCGGTGTAATAAACAAAAAACTGGCTGATGACAGCGTTGAAAGAAGGGGTTCTGAGGGAAACTCCTTCTTTCTTTTTATAAACGGTTTGGCGCACACTATGCGTTGTGCGGATTTACTTGCGCCCAACCTACGCCAGTCTTCCCGCCCGGCTTGTGGGGAAAGATACTTGGGCGTTGTTCTGTAAACTCAACCTGTTTTTTTGTATCTTTGAGAAGCAATTTGTACTATTATAGTACGAGACTTTAGCCCATTAATATTATTTTTTTACAACACACTGGTAATCAAAAGAGTGAGGCATATTTCAACATTTGTTTCATTATGAAAACTTAACAATTCCCCTTTTTTGAAAATGTTTAAAACCGGGATACTATATTTGTCACACCTGTGCTTGGGATTTTTCATACTTTTCCCACAATACAATCTGACTGCACAAAATAATTTCAGCTACAACAAATTTTTAGAATCATTACACAATATTCCAGAGGACTCTCTCCCCTATTATCTGTATCAGAAAAGCGGGAATTTTTTAAAAGCGGATTCACTGTATGCTGCAAATGAGTTGTTAAAGCACAGCATTGATTACGCTCAAAAAATTCCCGATAGTTCCTTAATCGGATGGGGTAATTTGAGACGGGGAAAAGTTTTGAATAAACTTCTTAGATTTAATCACTCTTTTATTGCTTCCAACAAGGCTTACCGTATATCAAGACAACTGCATGATACCGATATGATGCTTCAGGCAATGTCGGAAATAGAAAATTATTATTATCAGGTTGAACTTATTGATTCAGCCACAGCCTATTGCACAAAGGCTATTCATATTAATAAATTAAAAAACAACTATGTCAATTTAAGCGATAATTACAGGGCGCTTGCAAGCTACCAAATCTCTTATATGGGTAACGGTAAAGAGCGCTCCTTTTTATTTGATGGTTTAATGGATTCCTGCCTGAATGCTGCTTATAAAGCACAAAATCCTCGTTATCTGGTATTTGCCCTTGCCAATTACGGTACTGAGCTTTATGACAGAGGAGAACCTAAGAGAGGACTCGAATATCTTCAGGCTGCGATTGACTCCGCCCGTAACCTGCCCGCTCCATCCAAAGCTTTAGTCTATTCATTAACAAAAGCAAGTGCTTTGAACCTGTCATCCGGAAAAATGGATAAGGCCACAACCTTATTGGATGAAGTATTGCCCATGGCTGTAAAATTAAAAGACACACGCCAGCTAACACACATTTATTACCTTTTAGGAAAACTCCGGTTTAATAACGGCCTGATAAGCCAGGCGTTAACAAACTATTACAAAGCCATCAACCTCGCTGAAAAATACCGGTACAAATATTATCTCCCGTTTATATATCGTGGGCTGTTCAATCTGTATTACACAAAGGGATTATCTGACAGCAGTTTTGCATATCAGCAAAAATATATGGATGTTTTTAAAAAAGAAAACAACAAAGAGATGAATTATGAAATTGCCCGTTTATCAGCCAAATTTCAGGTTGAAGAAAAAGCAGAAATCATTGATGATCTGACCATTATTAACAACCAAAGGAAAACCATAATCAGTAATCAAAGAAGATTTATTGCTTTGATAGGGTTGGGATTCTTTGTGGTTAGTTTTCTGTTTTCTTTGTTGTATTTTCAATTCCGGAAAATAAAGAGATCGCACCTGAAACTTTCTCAAAATGCCCTTGAGTTAAATCAAAAAAGAAAAGAGATAGCCGAACTGCGTAAAAAAAAGGATCTACAACGGGAAGATGTTTACAATGATTTGATGGCCAAGCTGGAAAATTTGTTTGAAAACAAGAAAGTTTATCTTCAAAAGGATTTGACAATGAGCAAAATAGCCAGGAGTCTGAAAACAAATACCTCTTATCTTTCTGCCTTAATCCACAAACATTATCAATGTAAATTCAATCAGTTTGTTAACAGATACCGTATTGAGAAGGCCTGTGAATTATTAAGCAATAGGGGGATGGATATTTATTCTATTGAAGGCATTGCCGATATGGCAGGATTTCAATCCAAATCTGTTTTTAACCGTGTTTTTAAGGAGGCTACGGGGATACACCCCTCAGTATTCAGAAAAGCCACCACTGCAACGGATTAAATAAATGTCGGGTATTATCTCATTCAATAATTGACTTTATGTTTTCGTACAATACCTTGTAAAAGTAATTGCTTTACCTTTGTTTTATGAAGCAGATCGTCTTTGTTTTTTTTATCTTCTTTATTTTTATCGGCTGCCACAAACAAAAAATTCCAAAACCAGAGGTAAAAGACACTTTTATCCGTGGCGCTGATCTTTCCAAACTTCCCGAACTGGAAGAAGCGGGAGCCGTTTACTACAATAGTAAAGGCGTGGCCGAAAATGCGCTTGAAATTTTTAAGTCAGCCGGATTAAACACGGTCAGGCTACGGTTGTGGGTTCATCCTTCCGGAGTACATAGCAGCTTGCAGGAAGTGGCGGCTTTTTCTAAACGCATCCATAAAGCGGGGTTGAAAGTGTGGCTTGACCTGCACTATTCCGATACCTGGGCAGACCCCGGCCATCAAACAAAGCCGGAAGCATGGAAAAACCTGGATTTCGCACAATTGGAAGACAGTGTTTATAGTTACACTTTACATGTTGTAAGAATAATACATCCGGAATATGTGCAGATTGGCAATGAAATTAACCACGGTTTTTTATGGGAAGATGGCCGCATTTCGCATCCTACCCAGTTCACGGCTTTGCTGCAAAAAGGAACTTCCGCCGTGCGATATGCCGACACTTCCATCCGGATTATCCTTCACTATGCCGGTTACAAAGGTGCTGATTGGTTTTTCGGTATCATGGAAAAATATCATCTGGATTATGATATGATAGGGCTTTCTTATTATCCCTGGTGGCACGGAAAATCGATGGACAGCCTTCAACTGACCATTAACCTTTTGGAAACGAAGTACCACAAAAAATTAGTTATTGCCGAAACAGCCTATCCTTTTACCCTGTCGTGGAACGATGGCACCAATAACATCGTAGGTGAAACCAACCAGCTTATTCCCGGATATCCGGCGACCCCGTCTGGCCAGGAAGCTTTTTTGCGAAAATTGAGAAACATAGAAGAGAGTATTCCGGATGGTGGTGGTTTTTGCTACTGGGAACCGGAATGGATTTCTGTAAAAGGTCCCCAATCAGCTGTTGGCTCACCATGGGAAAACATGGCGCTGTTTGATTTTCATAATAAGGCACTGCCGGCCATGAGTGTTTTCCGACCTTGAAGTTTGCTGCAAAAACTTTACCTTTGTCCAAAAAGAAAATTTATGGAAATAACAGTTGCTTTCTCAACCAACGATGGAAAAACCTTTGTGGACAAACATTCGGGGGATGCCCGTTTTTTTTATATTTATAGAATTACAGAAACAGAATCCGTTTTCCTAAAACGTCTGGAAAACACAGCTCCCGAAGAGAAAAAACATGCCGATCCTGAAAAGGCAAAAGGTATTGGCCGACTGTTGAAGAAAGAAGGGGTTCAGGTTCTTGTTTCCAAAATCTTTGGGCCAAACATAAAACGGGTAAGAAAACAGTTTGTCTGTATTATGATGAACGATGCCTCCATTGCACAAAGTCTGGAAAAACTTCAGAAGAAACTTCCCGAAATCCAGGCCGAATGGAGAGCAGGAGAAGAACGCGACATCCTGAATTTCAAGAATAAATCACTTTAACACATAGCTGTAAATAGCAATATAGTGACACACACTGCCGCCCAGCACAAACACATGAAAAATGGCATGGTGAAAAGGCATTTTTCGCTGTAAATACAAAACGGCACCAATAATATAACTTACACCTCCGGCCAGCAGCCAATAAAGTCCGGGTAACGAAAGATTAGCAATTAAAGGCTTAATAGCAATCAACACTATGGAACCCATAACCACATAAGCTATGGTGGAAACCACATCAAATTTTCCGGTATAAAAGATTTTGAAAATAATGCCGCCAATAGCTGCTGCCCATATAACGCCAAACAAACTCCAACCCCATGGCCCGCGCAAGGTTACCAGTAAAAACGGTGTATAAGTCCCGGCAATGAGTAGGTAAATAGAGGCGTGGTCAAAAATGTTGAGCTTGTGTCGTTTTTCCGGATCTTTGGCTGAATGGTATAGCGTAGAAGCCAGGTACAGTGTCATCATGCTGGCACCGTAAATACTTACACTAACTATCTGCCAGGCATCACCGTGAAGTGAGGCTTTCAAAATCAGGAAAACTGTGGCAGGAATGGCCAGTAAAAAGCCCAGTCCGTGAGACCAGATGTTCAGCCGTTCTTCAGCTGGAGAGTAAGTGCGTTTTTTGGTGTAATCTTTCAAGGTTTAAAAGCGTTAGTTAGTTTTACAAATAACGAGAAAATTGTATTTTATTTCCCTAAAATCAGATAAAAGAAGAATTTTTTATTTGGTATTTATTTCCTTCAAAAAATAGTCCCAAAGCACATCGTGTGGCGGGTCGGCCATAATCTCTATCTTCTCCTTCTTTACAGGATGGATAAAAGAGACCATCCGGGCATGCAGACTAATGGAGGCATCCGGGTTACTGCGTGGAAATCCGTATTTTAAATCCCCTTTTATGGGGCAACCAATGGCCGCAAGTTGCGCCCTGATTTGATGATGACGGCCGGTATGTAAATCTATTTCCAGTAGATGATAATGTTCACCTGAAGCCAGCAATTCGTAGCTCAAACTCGCCTCTTTGCTCTCTTTTCCCGGTTTCCGGCTCACGAATGATTTGTTCTTTTTCTGGTCGCGCACAAGGTAGTGTACCAGCATTCCTTTGTTTTGCGGTGGCCTGTTTTTCACCACAGCCCAATAGGTTTTTTGCATGGCACGCTGTTTTACCAACTCGTTCATTCGGCTGAGTGCTTTCCCGGTTTTGGCAAATACCACCACACCGCTCACCGGTCGGTCGATGCGATGTACCACACCGATAAAAACATTCCCCGGTTTATGATATTTTTCTTTGAGGTACTTTTTCAGTGCTTCACTCAACGGTTCATCACCGGTTTTGTCGCCCTGAACAATTTCCGAAGGGAGCTTATTAACCACAATCAAATGGTTATCTTCAAATAAGATACGTTTTTCCAAAGGGAGCTTACTCATGAGAAAAGAGTTGAACGGAGAGGAACTAGTACTGTTCCTTATCATTGGGGAAATCAACAGATTTCACATCGTGAATATAGGACAGAAAGGCTTTGATAATCTCATCGTGCAGGTTGTGATAACGGCGTAGGAAACGGGGAGAAAACTCCTGATTAATACCCAGCATATCGTGCAGTACCAGCACCTGGCCGTCCACGGCATGACCGGCACCAATTCCAATGGTGGGAATTTTTACTGATGCGGTAACTCTGGCAGCAAGATCGGCAGGGATTTTTTCAAGCACAATACCAAAACAACCGGATTCTTCCAGTAATTTGGCATCGCGGAGAAGCTTGGAAGCTTCTTCTTTCTCTTTGGCTCTAACCACGTAAGTACCAAATTTATTGATAGATTGTGGGGTTAATCCCAGATGTCCGAGGACAGGAATTCCCGCAGTCAGAATACGATCGATGGATTCCACCACCTCGGCACCGCCCTCCAGTTTCACGGCATTGGCTCCGGACTCCTTCATGATACGGATAGCCGAATGCAGGGCTTCTTTAGAGTTTCCCTGATAAGTACCAAAAGGCAGGTCAACTACCACGAGCGCACGGTTTACCGCACGCATCACCGAGGAGGCATGGTAAATCATCTGATCCAACGTAATGGGCAGTGTGGTCACATGCCCGGCCATCACATTGGAAGCCGAATCACCTACCAGAATAACGTCAATACCTGCCTCATCGAGTAACCGGGCCATAGAATAATCATAGCCGGTAAGCATGGCAATTTTTTCACCCTTCAGCTTCATCTCCTGAAGCACATGGGTAGTAATTTTAGGAAATCTTGTGGAACCGTATAATCCATCCATAGCAATAAATTTTTTACAAATGTAAGAAATAACATTGCAAGCAAACAAAAGACAATAAAAAAGCCGCTACTTTTCGGTAGCGGCTTTTGTTTACGTGTTCGGCAGAATTAATCCTCTTTGGAATAATCAATATCAGCCTGACGTTTGTAAAAATTATAACGCCATTTGGCATTTTTGAGTGCTACTTCCTGAAGTTCTTTGGCTCTTTCGGGGAAAGCTTTTTTCAGTGAAGTAAAACGCACTTCCAAATCATGAAATTCCTGCAGCTTCTCAAAATCAGGTGCTTTGGAATCAAGCTGAAGTGGGTTTTTACCTTCCAGTTCCAACAAAGGATTGTAACGGTACATCATCCAGTAACCGGCTTCAACTGCCAGTTTCTCTTCGTGTTGCGAACGGTTCATTCCGTTGCGCAATCCGTGTGCAATACAGGGAGAGTAGGCAATGATAATGGACGGTCCGGGATAAGCTTCGGCTTCTTTCATTGCTTTGAAAAACTGGCTTTGGTTAGCGCCCATGGCAACTGATGCAACATATACATAACCGTAGGTCATGTAAATAGCACCCAGGTCTTTTTTACGAATTTCTTTACCTGCGGTAGCAAATTTGGCTACTGCTGCCGTTTGGCTGGCTTTAGAAGCCTGGCCACCGGTGTTGGAGTATACTTCGGTATCAAGTACGAGCATGTTCACGTCTTCGCCGGAAGCCAGCACATGGTCGAGGCCACCATATCCAATATCGTAAGCCCAGCCATCGCCGCCAATAATCCACATAGATTTTTTCACCAGATACTGTTCCAGCTCCATGATATTTTTGGCAATTTCATCGTAAGCATTTTTAAGCAAATCAGCCACTTTTGCGGAAGCAACTTTGGATTCTTCTCCATTGTCTTTCGCAGCTATCCATGCTTCAAAGGCTTCTTTCCTTTCGTCGGTGGTACCGGCTTCCATAGCTTCTTTCATAAAACGCTCAATACGATCGCGCATTTTGCGAATTCCTGTAGCCATTCCCAAGCCGTACTCGGCGTTGTCTTCAAACAACGAGTTTGCCCAGGCAGGACCTTTGCCGGCTTCATTAACGGTATAAGGAGTAGCCGGGGCAGAAGCACCATAAATAGAAGAACAACCTGTTGCGTTGGCAATCATCATGCGGTCGCCATAAAGCTGTGTAGCTGCCTTAATATAAGGTGTTTCACCACAACCGGCACAAGCACCGGAGAATTCAAAGAGCGGTTGGGCAAACTGGCTGTTTTTCACGCTTACAAATTTGTTTACCGTACCATCTACTGTTTTATCGGAAACATTTTTAATCAGGTAATCCCAATTTTCAATTTCGCGTTTCTGTGTTTCAAAGGCCTCCATCACGAGAGATTTTTCAGGCGAAGGACAAACATCGGCACAACTACCACAACCGGTACAGTCAAGTACACTTACCTGAATACGATATTTCAAAGGTTTCAGTTTGCCTTTGGTTTCGAGGAAAAGCATGTCTTTGGGAGCATTCTTTTCTTCTTCCTCATTTACAAGGAACGGACGAATAGCAGCGTGAGGACAAACGTAAGCACATTGGTTACACTGGATACATTTATCGCCCAGCCATTCGGGAATGGAAACAGCCACACCACGTTTTTCGTAGGCAGCAGTACCAGCAGGAAAAGTTCCATCTTCGCGACCTTCAAAAGCACTAACCGGTAAGTCATCACCTTTAAGATGATCCATGGGACGGGCAACCTCACGGATAAAAGCAGGGACATCGCTGTCTTCTTCTATTTGCTGACTCAAATCAATATTTGCCCATTCTTTGGGAATTTCAATTTTGGTAACATAACCCCCTTCATCAACAGCACGATAATTCATCTCAACAATATCCTCTCCTTTACGGCCGTAGGTCTTATGAATGAACGATTTCATTTTTTCGACAGCCTGGTCATAAGGAATCACACCGGAAACTTTAAAGAAAGCAGATTGCATAATGGTGTTGGTACGACTCCCCAAACCAATTTCATCGGCAATCTTGGTAGCATTAATGGTATAAAACTGAATGTTATGCTCAGCCATGTATTTTTTCATGTCGCCGGGCAAACGGCGTTTAGTCTCTTCCTCATCCCAAATACTGTTGAGCAGGAAAGTTCCATTGTCTTTCAACCCTTTGAGCATATCATATTTCCCGAGATAAGCCGGGACATGGCAGGCTACAAAATCAGGCGTTCCCACCATATAAGTAGAGCGAATAGGTTTATCTCCAAAACGCAGGTGCGAAATAGTGATTCCACCCGATTTTTTAGAATCATAAGCAAAATAAGCCTGGGCATATTTATCTGTTGATTCACCAATAATCTTAATCGAGTTTTTGTTGGCACCAACTGTTCCGTCAGCACCAAGACCGTAAAATTTAGCCTCAACAGTTCCTTTGTCGGAAATACTTATTTCGGGAAGTAGCGGCAAAGAAGTAAAAGTCAGGTCGTCAACAATTCCCACGGTGAAATGATTTTTAGGTTCAGGTTGTTTCAGATTATTGAAAACAGAAACAATCTGTGCAGGAGTAGTATCTTTAGAACTTAAGCCGTAACGACCCCCAACGATAACAGGCTCGTTTTCGACGCCATAAAAAGCTTCCTTAAGGTCGAGGTAAAGAGGTTCGCCATTAGCACCTGGTTCTTTGGTACGGTCTAGTACGGCAATATGTTTTACTGTTTTCGGAATAGCCTTCATAAGATATTCCGTGGAAAAAGGTCGATACAGGTGTACAGCAACTAATCCTACTTTTTCACCCTGAGCCATCAGGTAATCAATGGTTTCGCGAATGGTTTCGGTAACCGAACCCATGGCAATGACAATGTTTTCAGCATCTTCAGCGCCATAATAAGTAAAGGGATGGTACTCACGACCTGTAAGTTTGGTAATTTCCTGCATGTATTCCTCCACGAGGTCAGGAACTGGCGTATAAAAACGGTTAGCAGCTTCGCGGGCCTGGAAATAAATATCAGGATTTTGGGCTGTACCACGGGTAACCGGATGTTCGGGATTCAGCGCATTGTCTCTGAATTTTTTCAGGTCTTCAAAGGGAAACAGATGTTTCAGATCTTCCACTTCAAAATACTCAACTTTTTGAATTTCATGAGAAGTACGGAAGCCATCAAAGAAATGCAGGAAAGGAATCCGTGAGCGCAATGAGACAAAGTGAGCCACACCGGCCAAATCCATAATTTCCTGAACACTTCCGGTTGCCAACAGACCAAATCCGGTATTCCGAACAGCCATCACATCACTGTGGTCACCAAAAATGGAGAGTGCCTGTGCGGCCAAACTACGGGCACTTACGTGAAATACTGCCGGCAACAACTCACCGGAAATCTTATACATATTGGGAATCATCAACAACAATCCCTGAGAAGCGGTAAAAGTTGTTGTCAAAGCACCCGATTGCAAAGAACCGTGTACAGCACCGGAAGCACCGCCTTCCGACTGCATTTCTACGACTTTAACAGTTTCACCAAAAATATTTTTTTGACCGAAAGCAGCCCATTGGTCCACATATTCAGCCATGGTTGACGAAGGGGTGATAGGATAAATAGCAGCCACTTCACTAAACATGTAAGCAACATGGGCAGCAGCATAGTTCCCGTCACAAGTAATAAATTTTTTCTTTCCGCTCATCTATCTGAATTTTTAAAGTTAATTAGTTTCTTTTTATCAATTTTAATTTGTTTAAGCAACTTACACAAGCGCAAACACATTTTATTAATTTTCAAACACTTGTGTTTTACCTGTTCCGTTTTAAAAACCGAATGCAAAAATACAATTTTTATCTATTGTTTTGTCTTGTATGTGTTGAAGATAACCCTTGGTTTGTTCCAATTTAAAATGATTATTGATTACGGTAATTTTGACCGAGCCGTAATTTTGCCTATTTTTACTGCCATTAAAAGAAAAATTGATTAAAAACAATATCATGGACCTTAAAACAAAATATCTGGGATTAGAATTAAAAAATCCCATTATTGTTGGGGCAAGCAACCTCGTTACCGATATTAAAATGCTCCAGTCAATAGAAGAGGCAGGTGCTGCTGCCATTGTGTACAAATCCTTATTTGAAGAGCAGATAAATCTGGAACAACTTCAGATGGAAGAAGATATGGGCGAGTATGCCAACCGCAATCCCGAAATGATCAACATCTTTCCCCAAGACATTTACGAAGCTAGTCCAAATGAATTTCTCATGCACTTTAAGGAAGCCCGAAAGGCTGTCAGTGTTCCTCTTATTGCCAGCTTGAATGCTGTTTTTGATGATACATGGTATGAATGGGCAAAGAAATTAGAAGAGGCAGGAGCTGATGCGCTGGAATTGAATTTCTACAACAACCCGCGCGAATTTGACATGCAGGGAATAGCCATTCTTCACGAAGAATTAGACATCATTAAAGGCGTTAAAAATACGGTAAAAATACCCGTTAGTGTTAAGCTAAGCTCTTTTTACACCAATCCGCTTTATGTTTTTAAAGAAATGGATAAAACAGGTGTTGATGGTTTGGTTTTGTTTAACCGTCTCTTTCAGCCAGACATTAATATCGACAGTGAAAAAATGGCTTTCAGTTACAATCTGAGCAACGAGCAGGATAACCGCCTGCCTTTACGTTACGCTGGCATGCTCTATGGCCAGCTTAATTGTGACGTATGTGCCAACACAGGCATATTCAATGCCGGAGATGTTATTAAAATGATTCTTGCCGGCGCTGATGCTGTTCAGATTGTAAGTACAATCTACAAAAACGGGCCACAACAAATCGGGAAAATCCTGGAAGACATGGAAATGTGGATGGCCGACAAGAAATACGAAACACTTGATGCATTTAGAGGCAATCTTTCCATGAAAAATGTTAAAGATCCATTCGCTTACCGACGGGCACAATATGTCGATATACTCATGCGATCAGCAGAAATTTTCAAGCAGTATCCCATAATTTAAAAGTTTAAATTCAACTTTTAAAAGCCATTCTGAAAAGGATGGCTTCTTTTTTTTCACCAGTCTTTTGTTGTTAATAGCCCTGATATGGTTAATCATTATATCACAATCTTGATGTAGGTTTGTTGATCCTTTTTGGAGATGAACCCTCAATATTTCAACGTCCTTTTTAACATGCGGCATAACCATGTTTAAATTACCATTTATATTTCAGAATACACTGCAAAATATTTTAAAATACAAAACGGTAAAAACACATATAAAAAAATTGCATATAAATAAAACAAAAGCCAATCAATACGTAATTCCCTTAAATATCTACGGAGATTGCCCAAATAGCGTTGTGAAATATTCACCGGTTTATAATTTTAGGTACTTTCGGACTCAGATTAAAAACAATGTTTAACCTATAAATTTTAAAAAAATGGCAAATTACGAACAGCAGGTAAATGACTTTATGGCTAAGGTCATTGCCAAAAATCCCGGTGAAGTTGAATTTCATCAAGCCGTGCATGAAGTAGTGGAATCGTTGGTTCCTTTTATTGAAGAAAACCCCCAGTACAAAGAAGCCAAGATACTTGACAGAATGATTGAACCTGAGCGCGTTCTCATGTTCCGTGTTCCCTGGCTGGACGACAAAGGTATTGTCCAGATTAACCGTGGTTTCCGTATCGAAATGAACAGCGCCATTGGCCCTTACAAAGGAGGTCTGCGTTTTCATCCTACCGTTAACCTTGGTATTTTAAAATTCCTTGCTTTTGAACAAGTTCTCAAAAATTCCCTGACAACTCTGCCCATGGGTGGAGGTAAAGGAGGATCAGATTTTGATCCTAAAGGAAAAACAGATAATGAGGTCATGCGTTTTTGCCAAAGCTTTATGACGGAATTGCAACGTCATATCGGACCCAATACGGACGTTCCGGCTGGTGATATTGGCGTAGGTGGTCGCGAAATAGGCTTCCTTTACGGGCAATACAAAAGGTTAAGAAACGAATTTACCGGCGTCCTCACCGGTAAAGGCCTGGAATGGGGCGGTTCCCTTATTCGCCCTGAAGCCACAGGTTATGGAGCTACCTATTTTGCAAAAGAAATGTTGGCAACCAAAGGCGAAACTTTCGAAGGAAAAACTGTGGTTATTTCCGGTTCTGGTAATGTTGCACAATATGCTACTGAAAAAGTTACCCAACTCGGTGGTAAAGTGGTTACACTTTCCGATTCATCGGGATATATTCACGACCCCAATGGTATCGATGCCGACAAACTGGCTTTTGTCCTCAACCTGAAAAATGTAAAACGCGGACGTATCAAAGAATACGCCGACAACTATGGTGTTGAATACCATGCTGGTGAACGTCCGTGGGGTGTTAAATGCGATGTGGCCATGCCTTGCGCCACACAAAATGAAATTAGTGAAGAAGATGCCCGCAAATTGGTGGCCAATGGTTGTGTTGCTGTTAGCGAAGGCGCCAATATGCCTTCTACTCCGGAAGCCGTTACTGTCTTCCTTGAACATAAAATACTCTTTGCTCCTGGCAAAGCAGCCAATGCCGGTGGTGTTGCCGTTTCCGGTCTGGAAATGAGCCAGAACTCGCTGCGCCTGAGCTGGACCCGTGAAGAGGTTGACAACCGGTTGCATCAAATTATGAAAGATATCCATTCTACCTGTGTCAAATACGGTACGGAAGGTGATTTCGTAAATTATGTAGAAGGCGCTAACATTGGCGGTTTTGTAAAAGTTGCCGATGCCATGCTTGCTCAGGGACTCGTTTAGATATTTCGAACAGCTTATCCTGAAAAAGGCCGTGAAATTTCACGGCCTTTTTTTATTTATGGCTGTTAGAAAACCGTATAAAAAAGAGGCAGCCTTTTAACGGTTGCGATTTTTCTATCTTTGCTGTTATTAACCGTTTTTACCGGTTGTGTAAATATTGAGAAACAACAGATCAATCTGTTTCATCCGTTATGAGAAAAAAACAAAAAGCCGTATTATTGGTTAATGTGGGAACTCCCGATAAGGCGGAAATAAAAGAAGTACGCCGTTTTCTATCGCAGTTTTTAAATGACAAAAAGGTGATGGATATGCCATGGCTTCTTCGAAAGATATTGGTAAACTTCATCATTGTTCCGTTTCACGCTCCTAAATCTGTAAAACTGTATCAACAGCTTTGGACTGCCGAAGGTTCTCCGTTGCTTTTGAATACAGAAAAATTTGCCATTCTATTGGGAAAGGCATTAGGAGAAAATTACCGGGTTTTTACAGCCATGCGATATGGCAACCCAATGTTGAAAAAATCACTGCAACAAATAAAAGAACAGGAATTTGATGAACTGGTGGTCTTCCCTATGTTTCCGCAATATGCTTCTTCCACAACAGGAACCGTAGTGGAATTCGTTGGGAAAGAAGTTCAAAGCTGGGAGGTAAAACCAAAACTGCATTATATAGATCAGTTTTATGATTTTCCGGGATTTGTGGATGCCTTTTCTCAAAATATTGCAGCATATCACCCGGAACAATACGACCACATTATTTTCTCCTATCACGGACTCCCGCTGCGGCAGGTCAATAAAATTCATCCGCAAATCTCTTCTGTCAAATGCACCTGCGACAAACAAATGCCGGCACACGGAAGCCATTGTTACAAAGCCACATGTTATGAAACTACACGTCTGCTGGCAGGGAAACTCAGATTAAACAACGACCGCTATTCCGTAAGTTTTCAATCGCGCTTATCAAAAAACTGGCTCAGTCCTTTTACGGATGAACTCATCAAAGAACTAGCGAAAAAAGGGGCCAGAAAGCTACTCATCACGGTTCCTTCTTTCGTAGCCGACTGTCTGGAAACACTTGTAGAAATAGAAAAAGAATATGAAAAACTTTTCCGCGAATCCGGAGGCGAAAAACTGGTGCTGGTAAAGAGCCTGAACAACAACACGCAATGGGTAAAAGCTGCCGCCACTATTATCCAGACAAAAAGCTGTTAAATCCAACTAAAGCTTGGCTACCAGCTTTTTTATCTTGCTCACACTTTTCACCATGATAACTGAACAATCAGCTTGTTCTGAAATACGAAAAGAATCACTTTCCTCGATGGATTTTGCTGTTTTTCTTCCTCGTTCAGCGCTGATAATCAGCAAGTCGACTTTAGCAGAGTATTTTAGGATTTCTTCTTTCGGATGGTCTGTGGGAATCAGGGAAACATCATACAATGCACTGGAGTTGAAATTTTCGATGGCTTCCACAATCAGCTTGTCTGCTCTTTTTTTCTGCCTTTTGGAATACTTAACAGGAAGAAATTTCAGCAGAATAATCCGCGCATCCCGCTTTTCTGCGACAGCTGTAGCACAGTTTAGCATTAAATTTAAATCAGTTGTACTTTTTACGTACAGGGCAATTTTGCGTGGATTAAACTTTCCAACTGCTGTTTTCAGATTCATAACCACAATATCCGTTACAGACATTTTCATTACCTGGCTCAGGATACTGGGGCTGCCGGGCACCTTCCGGCGGGGGAATCCCATAATGATAAGGTTACTGTTTTCGCTCTCTCCTGCCTGAACAATTCCACGGGCTACGTTATGTGATGCCCGAATTATGGGAGTCATTTTTATATTATTCAATTTGGCCAGCTCCACACCACGCTTAATCACCTCCAACGACTCCTTGGCTCCGGAAAGTGCTTCGTAAAAATCTTTTCCTTTGGGAACATCTTTAACTGCCAACACAATAATATCGCCACCCTGTTTGGACATCAACGTATTGGAAAGCATTAATAATGATCTTTGTGTTTCAGGATTAGACATGGGAACCAGCAAAGTATTTTTTCTATAAAAAGAAAAACTTTTTTCTTCTTCAAGAATAATATTCAGCCCATCGCGATGACGCTTTTCCCTTTTACGGGAATAAAAGAAATAGACAATAGCACCCACCACCAGCAGGTTCTGACCAAAAGCAAGAGAGACTATACCCAATGTCATCAAAAGGCCAAGATTAATGATTAACGTGACCTCTGGAAGCATGTTTTTCCATTTTTCTCTGGGTTTCATCGCCGGATTTTTCCTGTAAATCTTTCTAAGAGCTAATGAAACAGGAAGCATGGAAACCAACAAACAGAAGTTTGCAGCTTTTGCAATAAATGTCAAATCTGCGGAAATCAGGATAATACTGACAAAGGCGGCACCCATAAGAAGAGCAGCTTTAGGTTGTTTGGTTTTTGTATTTAGTTTTCCCAGGAAATCAGGGAAAAAGCGGTCTTTGCCCATCTCGAAAATTTGCCGGCTTTGAGAGACCATGGTGCTGCTCAATGCCCCCAGCGAAGCCATGATGCCGCCCAAAGAAATTAAAAGCCAGCCTCTGCCGCCAAAGCTTTTGTTAGCTACCAAAACCAGGGGCGCATGACTTGCCGCAAGTTCGTTCCAGGGAACAGTCATAACTGCCGCAACAGCAATAAACAAATTAATACCTATACTAATAAGCATTGACAATTTCATAGCTTTGGGAACTGTTTTTTCCGGTTCTTTAATCTCATCCGCATTATTGGCAATCAACTGATAACCAAAGAAGGAAATATAAATTAACGAAATGGCTGCCAGCGTACCGTCAAAGCCTTTTGGCATAAGTGGATGAAGGTTTTGAACGTTGGCATGAAATGCCGAAAAAATAATAAGCAACAACAAAACACCCACATTTCCCCAGATAATCCAGTTTTGCAAATTAAATTTTTTCTTCCCCGATGACAACACATTTAACAGTGCAAGCAGCAATGTAATACCCACCGCAACAAACTTTGCCACATAATCGGGAACATGAATTCCGGTAATAGAGATGGCGTATTCGGCAAAACCAATGGCATAAAGCCCGCAGGCAAAAATACTGCCAAGAGCCAGAAACCAGCCCGCTGTAAAACCACCAATACTGCCCAAAATTTTGTAAGAATATGTATAACCGCCTCCCGCCCGGGGAATAATCCTTCCCAGTTCTGCAAACATAAGGGTGGTTACAAAAGCCAGAATTCCTGTTATTAAGTAAGTCAGAATAACCGAAGGCCCGGCAACACCGGCCGCAGCTCCAACCAATACGTAAATTCCAGCTCCCATTAAAGCACCTACACCAATAGTAGTAGCACCAAAAAGGCCCATGGTGCGCTCAAAGTTCAGCGGCTTTATCTTGCGAAAAAAAATCTCCTGGATATCCTGGGGCATAAAAATCAGTTTTATATGAAGCAAAAATAACTTTTTTTTGCCAGAAAAACAGAAGTAAACATGCGCTTCGTTGTTCATCCATCATTTACAAAACTCACGTATCTTTGCTCCAAAATAGTTGTTACCATGATTCCGAAAAACACAGATCTTTATTCTACCAAATATTTTTTCAACGAAGCTTCTTTCAGTTTGCTAATGAGAAAGCGTATCTATAACATTCTGTTGGTTTCCAGCGTTTACGATGCTTTTATTCTGGAAGAAGACGGGCGCATTGAAGAGCAAATTTTCAACGAGTACATGTCGCTGAATCTGCGTTATCCTCCACGTTTTATTCAGGCTACATCGCAACGTGAAGCCATGAAAATATTACAGGAAGAGACTGTTGATTTGGTTATCTCCATGCTCAGTTTTGACAGTAAAGGAACTTTCAGACTGGCAGCTTCAGTAAAAGCAGAATTTCCTCTTGTGCCGGTGGTGGCTCTTTCGCCATTTTCCAGAGAGGTGAGTCTGAGAATTGAAAAACTGGATTTGAGCAATATCGATTATGTGTTCAGCTGGTTAGGAAATACGGATCTGTTGATGGCAATAATCAAGCTGATTGAGGACAGAATGAATGTGGAACATGATGTAAAAACAGTAGGCGTACAAACCATTATTCTTGTCGAGGATAACATTCGTTTTTATTCCAGCTATTTACCCAACATTTATAAAATTATATTTAAACAATCGAAAGCTTTTGTTACAGAAGGCCTTAACGAACACCAGAAAATGTTGAAAGCGCGAGGTCGTCCGAAAATTCTACTGGCAACAGATTATGAAGAAGGGATGCATCTGTACCGAAAATACAAAAACAATCTGCTGGGTGTCATCTCCGATATTAGTTATCCTCGCAGAGGCGTAAAAGACATGGAAGCTGGCTTGCGGCTTTTCAGGCGTATAAAAAAAGAAAATCCCTTTATGCCGCTGTTGCTTCAGTCATCTAACCCGGGAAATGACCGCAGGGCCAAAGCGCTGGGAGTAGGATTTATTGACAAAAATTCTTCCAGCCTGCCTTATGAACTGCGCAGCTTTATCAAATATTATTTTGGGTTCGGCGATTTTATTTTTAAAGACCCTGACACAGACAACGAAGTAGGACGTGCCCGTAATTTGAAAGACCTGCAGGAGAAAATTTTTCAGATCCCAAAAGAGTCGTTACGTTACCATATTGAACGTGATCATCTTTCTAAATGGCTGCGTGCCAGGGCATTATTTTCTCTTGCCAGACTTTTCAAATCTTTTACAACCGATGATTTTACGAACATTAACGATGTACGTTATTTCATTTTTAATTCCATAAGCAGTTTTCGCATCACCAAATCACGGGGTGTTATTTCGCAATTTGACCGCACCACATTTGATGAGTATTTTTCCATTTCACGTATCGGACAAGGTTCCATTGGTGGAAAAGCCCGCGGACTGGCATTTCTCGATTCACTCATCAACCGTAATGAGTTGCATCATTTGTATGATAATGTTGACATTGCAATACCCAAAACGGTTGTGCTGGGTACGGACATTTTTGATGAGTTTATGGAAAACAACGAGCTCTACCCTATTGCCCTCTCCGATGAACATTCCGATGAACAGATCTTGCAATTTTTTCTGGATGCCAAGCTTCCTGAATCGGTTCAGGAAGACCTTTTTACCATTGCTTCGCTGGTGAACCAGCCATTGGCAGTTCGCTCTTCGAGCCTGCTGGAGGACAGCCATTATCAGCCATTTGCAGGAATATACAACACCTACATGATTCCCTCAACGGAAAAAGACCTGGACAAAAAATTTGAAATGCTAAACCAGGCTATTAAAAGTGTTTATGCTTCTTCTTTTTTTGCCGACAGCAAAGCCTATATGAAAGCGACTTCTAATGTTCTTGATGAAGAAAAAATGGCTGTAGTATTACAGGAAGTATGTGGAAAGCGATATGGCGATTACTTTTACCCCACACTTTCGGGCGTGGCCCGCTCACTTGATTATTATCCCATTCCACCTGAAAAGCCCAAAGATGGTACAGCCAATATTGCTCTCGGATTGGGAAAATTTATTGTGGATGGCGGCCTGTCGCTCCGATTTTCGCCCCAATACCCCAAAAAAATCATACAGACCGCTTCGCCGGAAGCTGCACTGCGTGAGACCCAGAAATATTTCTTTGCACTGGATCTCTCGTCCGGGAAATTTATCCCCAGTGTTAACGATAGCACAAACCTGGTAAAACTAAGGATTAAAGATGCTGAAAAGCATAACTCTATCCGGAAAATCACCAGCACATTCGACCTTCAAAATAATGTTATACGCGATGGTTACAATTATGATGGAAAAAAGCTGATTACTTTCAGCCCCATTTTAAAACACAATATTTTTCCCCTCGCCGAAATTTTGCAAAAAACACTCCATCTTGGTGCCAGAGAAATGGCCAAGCCTGTAGAAATTGAATTTGTCGTAGATTTAAATACCAAAAAAGGTGAAAAAATAAAATTTTATCTTTTACAAATCAGGCCCATTGCCAGCAAAGAACAAAGTGTACATTTAAGCCTTCCCAAGATCAACCAGAACAAGCTTTTGATTCTTTCACAATCGGCTCTTGGAAATGGTGTAATTAATAATGTACACGATATTGTTTATGTAAAACCACAAACTTTTGATGCCGCCAACAACCAGAAAACAGCTGAAATGATTGGTGAGCTGAACAAAAAATTCCTGTTAAAAAACAAGAACTATATTCTCATTGGGCCAGGGCGATGGGGTTCTGCTGACCCGTGGTTGGGGATTCCGGTGAAATGGTCCCAAATATCCGGTGCCCGCCTTATTGTGGAATCGGGGCTTGAAAACTACCGCATCGACCCCAGCCAGGGAACCCATTTTTTTCAAAACCTGACTTCTTTCCGGGTGGGTTATTTTACCGTGAATCCCTATTTAAACGAGGGCGTTTTTAAGCTGGACTATCTGGACAGCCTGAAAGCGGTATATGAAAATGACACCTTGCGTCATATCAGGTTTAGAAAACCACTGACAATTAAAATCGATGGAAAAAAGAATCTTGGCGTTGTGTTAAAACCGTGATTGTCTCAAATCTTTCAATTTCACATGATAACAGTATTCTCTTTTAACAGATTGGCTGTCAAACAGGAATGAACAGGGAGAATACCAACCAGATTACCCGGATGAAATACTTTCAACTCCTTTTCGGGAAGTCGTATCACACCATGTTCCTGCGACAAAGAGCTGACATAAGCACCGGCAACAGGGTTTCCCCAATGGAAATGCTCATCAAAACGCACGAGATATCCGTATAGCTGAAAGCCGTTGTCGGCCGCAATAAACTCTTTGGAAAGATGAACGGCACCACCATAAACCACCATTTCGGAACGTTCAGGATGTGTGGCTACAACCGGGCAAGCCACAACAACTGCAACATCTTCAAGCCGGCACGAACCCAAATGATACTGCATCACATCGTAATAAGCAAAATTACCGGGACGGATTTCATCAAAGTCAGGGAAACGTTCTGCCATACTGCACGAAGGGGTATCACCATATGAAAGTATCAAACCGGGAAACCGTAACTGGTAATGCATCTTCAATTTTTTAAGCTGCATTGCTCCCTGCTGCATTATTTCCAGCACCTCTGCTTTGCTTCGGGCATGATAGGTGTTTCCGGCATGCGTAAGGAATCCTTTAAAATGCAACAAATCAGATGCCTCCACCACCGAAAGTATATTGTCAATTTCATCAAACTGGTTAGACGACAAGCCGGTGCGATGATATCCGGTATCAATTTTAATAAAAACACCAAGAGATGCATCCGTTTTTTGTGCGAGTCTTTCTATAACAAAAGTACTCTCCACCAAAACATTCAAATGAATACGACCAGCCAGTTCATTTATCTCTTCCAATTCCAAAATATTCAGTGGAAAAGCTATGGTGATATCGTTCCAGCCATAACCGGCAAAATAATTTGCCATGGTGACAGAAGAAACCGTAATCTGCCCAATGCCTGATTCTCTATAAATATCTCCCGTAAAATGGGATTGATGGGTTTTGAAATGCGGACGGAAAATTACACCGGAGCGTTCCGCTTTTTTCTGCATCCTGTAAATATTTCGCTTTACTTTTTTACTGTCGATAAGGAGTGTGGGACAATTTATTTTCATTGATTTGTAATTCCTGAATTATTGAAAACCTGTTTTTTGACTTTACCAAAAAGTTGCTTACCTTACCACTACTATTTTCTTTATAACCCGATGCTGTTTAGAACTTATCTCCAGAAGATAAACGCCTGATTCCGGTATTTCGTTCAGTGAAACCGAAATATTTCTTTTTTGGAATACTTTTGACAGTAACAACTTGCCCGTCAAATCAAAAATCCGGATGCTGAAAATACCCGTCTTGCTACCTGCCGGAGCAGAAATATACAAATCACGGTGTGTGGGATTGGGCCCGATTTTCCATGCTGCATCATCTTCTAACTGATTTCTCACCGGAGTTGCTGCCCCCGGGCAAACAGTGAGTAGCCCACCTGCTTCAAATCGTTGTTTTGCCGGGATGATACCATTTCCCAATTTGTTAGGCAGCCCGATGTCAGGCCAATTTTCATTGGTTTCCCAAAAAGAGGGGCTTTCTGACAAATAATAGGAGGCTCCCGGTAGCTTTCCTAAAGAATCGGGGATAATCTGGCCAAGAATATTATTTGCATACACAAAATTATCTGCTCCTTTCAAATCAAACTCACCGTACAGAAAACCGGAATCAGTACATTCATTCCCTACAAAATTCTGCATGGATGTCTCCGTGCTATCACTTTCAGTCATGATAATTCCCCACAGTTCAGCACGATTTCTGAAAAAAGTATTGAACGGCCCGGAAGGCCCCCAGTAATGATCAATAATAATATTCTGAACAATATTTCCTTCAAACAGGTTGGCAAAAGGATAATGGCCATGCAGGGAAATATCACCTGTAAAATCAGAAATTCCTTCACTTTTATATGGATTACGCGAATAGTTATAAGCAAAGACATTTCCGTTGGCACCGGTTTTTACCATCATGGAATGGCGCAAATGGGCAAAAATATTATTGACAATCAGACATCCGCCACTGTGATGCGCCAGCGTAACACCATAGCCATGCGTGCTCACACCATCGTAAACAAAAGCATGATGGAAATAAGATCCTTCCACCTTAATCTGGGTACTGCGACTGATGTAAATATGGCTTTCAGAACTGGTATCACTTTCTATGCCTGCAATATGGCTGTTAACAGCATAATCTATAAATATATTGAAACCTCCATTTTCTTTTGGCCCGTCAACACGATTGATCTTCAGACAGGTGATGGCAACATTTTTGACAGGTTTAACACGTTGCAACCTTGGCAACAAACTATCCTTGTATGTTATACGCAGAGGATTTCCCAGAAAAATAGTATCGCCCCTCACATCCATCACCTGAACAATCTGGCCCACTGACCAGACAGCCCAATCAACCGGCACTGTATTCCAGCTTCCATTGTTTTCCAGAATCTCAACCCAATCGCCTGCATGAAAATAAAAGGCAGAATCCGACAACAGTTTTGTGCTCCCAAACGAATATCCACCTTTCAGGCTAACAAAATTATTTTCTGCAGTACCTGTTATGTTAATGCAGTCATTTGGTTCTTGCTTCAAATCAAATTTTAACATGGTAACATCCGATCCCAAACCTTTTATCTGAATACTATCCGGCAAAGTTATCGTGGTGTTGAAAATAAACGTTCCACTAGTAAATAAGACAGTTCCTTTCCGATGCTGAAAAGATGCCATTGCTTTTTTTAACGCACCGGAATTATCCGTCTTTCCATCGGCCACCCCGCCAAAATCTAAAATACTGACAACATTCTCCGGCTCTATAAATGTGTAACCCTGTATAATTTGTCCCCAATTAACCCTGCGGTCAGGTTGGATTACCTGGGCATCCAGAGGTACCAGTAGTAGCATAAGGTTCATTGTGGATAAGAATTTTTTCATAATTTCGTTCTTTCTTCAAAGATAACCGATATTTTACAGATGAAAAAATTTTTATTTCCTCGTATCCCCCTGACGATGGCCCTATTTATTTTCCTGATATTGGCTGGTTGTCATTCTGGTCCTGATGAAATCATCACCAAAAAAATACAATATGATGTCAGCATTAAAAGCCCCCATCCTGATTATGATTGGTGGATACAAAACCTCGTGGGGCCACAAAGGGAGATGCTGGTAAAAGCCATCCTGCAGGGAGCTGTTTCGGGAAAATTTAAAGTCTATGATTACTTTTATCAACCGCTGAGCAGGCAGGCTGTAGCCCGTATTCTGACCGATACGATAGCTATAAAAGTGCGGGAGCCGATGCCACCATACGCTATAAGAGACACGCTCATCATAAAGCAAATTGGGGTAAAAGATATCCTGCGGTTACGTTTCATGGAAGCCTGGCGTATCAATTCCAAAACCATGCAGTTTACCAAAAAAGTTGAAGGAATTGCACCCGTTGCCCGTTTGCTGGATGCAGAAGGAAATGTTCGTTGGCAACCTCTTTTCTGGATTTTCCCAAATCCAAAAACGGCTAAAAGATTACAACATTCACGTTAAAAATTCGTTTAACATTTTTTTGTGAACAAATGCTCCAAAACAGTTCTAATTACAAATATTTTTCGTCTAATTTTGTTCTAATGAGAAAAAGGAAAAGCTTCTTTCATGTTATTATCTTTATCCTGTTTATGGCCGGACTTATGCCTGCTGTTTATGGACAGAGCAGGAGAATGACCACAAGAGAGTATATCAGCAAGTATAAGGACATTGCCATTAAGGACATGAAGACATACAAAATTCCGGCTTCCATCACTCTGGCCCAAGGTATTTTAGAATCGGGAAGCGGGAACAGCAAACTGGCACGAAAAGCCAACAACCATTTTGGAATAAAATGTCACAAGGACTGGAATGGAAAAAAAATATATGTAGCCGACGATACGCGCCATGATTGTTTCCGTAAATACAAAAGTCCCAAGGCTTCGTATCGCGACCATTCCAAATTTTTGACAAGCGGCCAACGTTATGCTTTTCTTTTCCATTATCCCATAACTGACTACAAAGACTGGGCATACGGATTGAAGCGTGCCGGATATGCTACCAATCCAAAATATCCTCAATTGCTCATCCACTATATTAAGAAATATCAATTGTACAAGTTCGACAATGGCAGAACAGTATCTTCCAAAGAAAACAGAAAGGCCATGGCTTACCTCTCACCTGATGTTTCTTCGTTTGTTAAAGTCAGAACAAGTATTTACGGCCGGCCTGTACTGGAAAACAACGAACGCCGGCTCATTGTTGTCAAGGCCGGGGACACATTCAAAAAGATAGCTGCCGAGTTTGAAATGAGCATCCATAAATTACTCAGATTTAACGAATTGAAACGATCGGACATCCTACATCCGGGAGAATTACTCTACCTTGAAAAGAAAGCCTCCAAAGCGGAAAAGGGATACAAATATCATATCGTAAAACAGGGCGAAACGTTGTGGGGAATTTCTCAGTTGTACGGCATCAGACTGAGTCGGTTGCTGAACAAAAACAACCTTCCAAATCATTATCAGGCTGCCACCGGAACAAAACTCAGGGTGAGATAAGTTTGTTTCGTTTCTGAAAAAAATCAGGATATCTGATAGCTGACAAGAGGAAAAAAAATATTACAGGTAACCGGGATTTGCTCAGGCTGTTTTTCAAATCGAAACGACTCCTTCAAAAACCAATTCTGCAGGTCCCCGGAGCCAGATATTTTCAAACCGGCTTCCTGCTTCCTGAAAACGAACGCGAAAATCGCCACCGTGCGTATGAATGTCCTGAATTTTCCGGCCTGTCTTTATAAAAGCAGCAATAGCGGAGGCGGTCACTCCCGTACCACACGAGAGGGTCTCAGCTTCCACTCCCCGCTCATAAGTCCTGACAAAAAGACGGTTTTTTTGTATTTCCACAAAATTCACATTGGTTCCTGCAGGAGCAAAACGCAGATCATTTCGAAATTTCCGGCCTGTTTCTGTAACATCAACAGTTGCAACATCCGAAACAAACATTACAAGATGTGGAACGCCTGTATTCAAAAACAGCCCATCGTCCAATGTATGCACTTTCTGTACATCTTGCATTTTCAATGAAACATCAAAGGTCCCGTTAGAAAAACCTTTCCCCTCAATATGGGCATCATGGGCGCCATCCGTGGCCAAAAACTGCATTCTTTTTCCAACAATATTTTTCATAAAAGCCATTGCTGCAATGCTACGCCCGCCATTGCCACACATTTCGGCAGGTTTCCCGTCCGAATTAAAATATTGCATTACAAAATCATATCTATCAGAAAAATCGAGTAACATAAACCCATCGGCACCAATGCCAAAATGCCGGTGACACAAGCGAGCAATCAGTTCCCGGTTTACGGGGAAACCATTTTCACGTTTATCAACCAAAATAAAATCATTTCCGTTGGCCTGAAATTTATAAAACTTTAAAGTCATAATCATTAATAATTGTTAAAATTCAAGTTCATCATCCTGTTTGGAAGGATTTTTGTAAAATTAATATTTACGAATTCGTCTGATTAACAAAGATTAACATCATTCGGAAAATGAAATTCTCAAAATAACGTTATGTTCAGATACAACAAAGATAAGATGCTTTCAAAAACAAAAACAGCTACAAATGAAAACATTCATTAAAAGTTTTGTTGGGGCAGTTGTAGGAACAATATTTGTCCTTGCAGTTGCTTTCTTTTTCATTAGAAAAGATCATCCGGAACAGATAAGACCTGTTATCAAAAACCAAATCCAAAATACGCCGGTTGAACCCACCTCTTATGCATTGCCACAAAACACCGACTTTACAACCGCAGCGGCAAAAACCGTGAATGCCGTTGTTCACATAAAAACCGTTATCGGTGTAAAACCCCGCTATTATGATAATTTTTTCGGGTCATTACGTGGCTATCTTTACGGACAACCGCAACAGGAACTTATTGCCTTTGGTTCGGGGGTTGTGATTTCTCCCAACGGATATATTGTAACTAACAACCACGTGGTAGCCGGCGCAAACAAAATTACGGTAACTTTTAACAACAAAAAGGAGATGGAAGCCAAAATTATAGGGACATCTCCCTCTACCGACCTTGCCCTTATTAAGGTTAACGCAAAAGACCTGCCTTATCTTACTTACGGCAATTCCGACAATCTGAAAGTAGGACAATGGGTGTTAGCCGTTGGAAATCCTTTCAACCTGACCTCCACGGTTACAGCAGGAATTATTAGCGCAAAAGCACGAGATATACACATCCTGGGAGGAAAATCAGCTATCGAATCCTTTATACAGACCGATGCCGCTGTAAACCCCGGGAACAGTGGAGGCGCTCTTGTAAACACTGCCGGTCAGCTTATCGGTATTAATGCAGCAATAGCCTCACAAACCGGGGCTTATGAAGGATATTCTTTTGCCATACCCGTCAATTTAGTGCGAAAAGTTGTTAACGACCTCATGAATTACGGGCAAATTCAACGTGCCTATCTTGGCGTGCAAATCAGGGATATTAATGCCGTATTTGCAAAAAAAATGAATTTACACGATTTGGATGGCGTTTATGTGGCCATGGTTGTGGATGGTAGCGGTGCCTCTAAAGCAGGGATTAAAAAAGGTGATGTTATAACTGCCATAAACGGGCATCTGACAAAAAATATTTCAGAACTCATGGGTATCATCGGGCAATACAGCCCCGGCAACAAAGTGCGCGTTGGTATTAACCGTAACGGTAAAGTAAAAACAGTTACCGTAACGCTGGAAAACAAAAACGGCACCACGAGTCTGATAAAAGCTGTAAAACCATTCTACAACAAAACATTGGGTGCCATGCTGAAAACGGCTTCAGAAAATGATGTGGGAAATCTGAACATCGATCACGGCTTAAAAGTAGTAAGCATAAATCAGGGCATTCTGCAAAGAGGAGGTATTGCCCAAGGATTCATTATCACAGAAGTGAATGGTCAAAAGGTAAATAACCGCACACAAATTGACAAAGCCTTATCAGACAACAGCAGCAAAACAGTAAAAGTAAGCGGGATATATCCCAGCGGTGTAAGAATCTCCTTTGAATTTGTACCATAGTACTTTATAATTTAGAATTATTTTTAATAAAACATGAAACCTTTCATAATTATTCACGTAGATTTTAAACTAACACGAACTAAAACATTATGAGACAGCTAAAAATAGTAAAATCGATTACCAACAGAAATACTGCTTCTCTGGACAAATATCTGCAAGAAATAGGGCGGGAAGAACTTATTACAGCCGAAGAAGAAGTTCAGCTTGCACGTAGAATAAAAGCCGGAGACGAGCAGGCACTGGAGAAACTTACAAAAGCCAATCTCCGTTTTGTTGTATCCGTAGCCAAACAATACCAAAATCAGGGTCTCAGTCTGCCTGATTTGATAAACGAAGGAAATGTCGGATTAATAAAGGCTGCCCGACGTTTCGATGAAACCCGTGGTTTCAAATTTATTTCGTATGCCGTTTGGTGGATTCGCCAGTCAATTTTGCAGGCGCTGGCCGAGCAATCACGAATTGTACGTTTGCCTTTAAACCAGGTAGGGTCGCTAAATAAAATCAGAAAGGTAAGTACGCAACTGGAACAAAAATATGAACGGAAACCTTCTTCGGGAGAAATTGCCAAAGAGATGGATGTCTCGGAACACAAAATTGATTCAGCCATGAAAATTTCCACACGATCCGTTTCTGTTGATGCACCCATTGTTCCAGACGAAGACACAAAACTAATAGACATGATGGCCCCTTCTGACTCTAAAGGTACAGATGAAGAGCTTATGCAAGAGTCGTTGCGGCGTGAAATTGAACGCTCCCTGGCCACGTTAAGCGAAAAAGAACGTGATGTCATCAACCTTTATTATGGTATCGGCGAAAATCACGGTCTTACGCTGGAAGAAATCGGTGCCAAATTTGAACTCACCCGCGAACGTGTACGCCAAATAAAGGAAAAAGCCATTCGCCGCCTGCGCCACACGTCAAGAAGCAGGCTGCTGAAAGCCTATCTTGGATAAGAATTTTAAGATTATTTTAAAAATATATAAAAGAGGAGAAATCATATTTTTGTTTCTCCTCTTTTTTTTATATTTGTCCGACAGCTTATTTCTTAAATTTAAATACTCACCTTTTAAAAAATCAATGGACAATGGTACCCAAAAAAGACATGAACGGGAATTTTGAAAGTTCTCTGAACGATTGGTCCTATCAGGAAAAACTGGCCAACGAATTTATTAGTGTTATTTACAAACTTTTTTACGACAAATCCATCGAGCTGGCGCTTTTTCGCGACCAGCTGATAGATCGCAGCGCCAGTGTTATTCTGTACAAACACTCTTATGCAGAGAACATTATTGACAGGCCGCTACACATTAAAGACTCTTTAAAACTAGCCAAGGCTATTCTTCATTCAGATATCGGACAGTCGCGCATCGACATAGGGCGGCTAAACCGTGAATGGATTGAAGAAAACAAAAATTTCGTGGATGAAGATGACTTTATCAACGTAAAGTTAAAACACCTGAAGGCAGCCAACCTCAAGCGCTTCTCTCCCCGCGATGTTATCTTGTACGGCTTCGGACGCATCGGGCGATTGCTGGCACGGCAACTGATTATCCAGGGAAACGGCAGCCAGTTGCGTGTGCGTGCCATTGTCACCCGCGGAAACGATGACCTGCACATCATCAAAAGAGCTTCTCTTTTTCGTCACGATTCGGTTCATGGCCCTTTCCGGGGCGTTGCCATCGAGAATCTGGATGAAAAAACAATTTATATCAACGGACATAAAGTGCTGATGCTGGCAGCACAAAATCCTGAAGATATCGACTACACAGAATATGGTATTAAAGATGCTATTCTTATTGACAACACCGGGGTCTTTCGCGACAGAGAAGGGCTCAGCCGACATCTGAAAGCCAAAGGAGTGGACAAAGTCCTCCTCACAGCTCCGGGAAAAGGCGATATCCCTAACATTGTGTATGGCGTAAACGACAAAGGCGTAGATGTTAAAAAAGAACGTGTTTTCTCTGCTGCTTCCTGTACCACTAATGCATCCAGCCCAATTTTGTATCTTATTGAAAAAACATTTGGTATTGAAAAAGGTCATTTGGAAACCGTGCATTCCTACACCAACGACCAGAACCTTTTGGATAACTACCACAAAAAATATCGCCGGGGTCGTTCAGCACCCATCAACATGGTGATTACCGAAACAGGTGCTGCACAAGCTGTTAGCAAAGCTGTTCCCAGCCTGAAAGGAAAACTGACCGGTAATGCTATCCGCGTTCCCACCCCCAACGTTTCGCTGGTAATTATGTCGCTGACACTCAAACAGGAAACTTCCGTTGAAGAAGTAAACGAACTGATGCGTATGGCTTCGCTTGAAGGCGATCTGGTACGTCAAATCAAATATTCCACCTCAAATGATGCGGTTTCGTCCGATTTTGTGGGAGAACCAGGGACTTCTATCTTCGATAGTCGGGCTACCCAAATATCTCAAGATAAGAAAAGCATTGTCATTTACGTTTGGTACGACAATGAATTTGGCTATGCCATTCAGGTAATTCGCGTAGCCAAAATGATTGGTGGTGTGTTGAGGCCGACGTATTATTAAGAAATTGTAACCTGCTGTTAGTAACTGATATAAAATAACAATTTCGTCTTATTGCTAAAGCATGCTTTCATTACTCCGACATTGTTTTTAGCCACCCGTTGGTAGCTTCGGGATAGCTGTCAATATCGGTTGTATATGGTTTTATGTCAAGCAAAGGGGTACCGTTAATCATATCAGCACCCGAAAAATAAATCTTATTACCTTCAATTTTTTTCAGTCTGACAATGGTCATACCAATACCGTTGGGCCGTCGCGGACTACGGATGGCAAAGACACCTTTTACCTGATGATGACGCGGGGTTACCTGGGTGAGCATATATCCGTTGGATTGGTGAAAATTGAAGATGAGATAAATATGGCTGAAACTTTCCAGCCCGTTGAGACCTTCTGCAAACCCCGGAAAAATCTCCACTATACCATCATTGTTTTCGCCAAAACGCCCCTGGCGGGGGATTTTTTCTTTCCCGTCAAAAGGGGTATGTATGATTCCGATGGGGGAAAATTCGATTTTGTTTTTCATTTATTCTTATTTTTATTAGCCTTTTCAACGCTGAGGAACCCGGTACAAACTGATGTGTTGACGTTCCGTTAGCATCTCCGGATCAGCTCTTCCGGGTTTGTAACCCGGAAGAAAATTTATACCACTATGGGCTATGAAACTATATTTTTCGACAAAATTAAAGAAACGGTCGAACAATCCCAATAATTTGCTGCGCCGGGATAACACCCGCCTGCCTGAATTTTGTTTCCCCGTTTTTGAAAATCATCAAGGTAGGCACATTCTGAATCATCCATTTACGGGCAATGGCCGGGTTTTTGTCCACATCCACTTTCAAAATCCTGATACGATCGCCAAGCTCTGCTTTTACCTGTTTCAAAATAGGCGGCATCATCCGGCAGGGTTGACACCATTCAGCTGAAAAGTCTATCAATACCGGCTTATCTCCATTTATAATTTCATTGAATTTACTCATAACCTTTATTTCCTTTCTGATTATCTAAACCCGCTAAAACAAAGATTATGCCGATGGCAAAATGTCAGTTTCCGTTGTGCAAAACCTTTTCGTTCGAAACTGGCCTGCAATAAACGTTGAAAAATAAAAAGCGAATTATCTAACACCAAACTATCCTTCAACACGCAAAGCACGCAAATAAAGGTTAATGGTGTTTTGCAAACCGTAATACAACGCATCGGCAATCAGAGCATGGCCGATACTCACTTCTTTAACCCAGGGAATGTTTTCAGCGAAAAAGTACAGGTTTTCCAAATTCAGATCGTGCCCGGCGTTGAGTTCCAATCCTACTTCACGGGCTTTTTCAGCAGCTTCCACAAAAGGTCGAATGGTTTTTTCCGGATCGGTTTTAAAGCCGGAAGCATAGCCTTCGGTATAAAGTTCCACCCGGTCGGTTCCGGTAGTCACCGCATGTTCAATCATTTCCGCATCCGGATCCACGAAAATAGAAGTACGGATTCCCGCTTCCTTAAAGCGGCCAATGGTATCCGTGAGAAAAACCTTGTGTTTTTTTGTATCCCAGCCGTGGTCGGAAGTGAGTTGGCCGGGGTCGTCCGGAACGAGCGTAACCTGATCGGGTTTGTATTTCAAAACCAGGTCAATAAATTTCGGAATAGGATTGCCTTCGATATTAAATTCGGTGGTAACCAATGGCCGCAACAGTTCCACATCTTTGTAACGTATGTGACGTTCGTCGGGCCTTGGATGCACGGTGATACCCTGTGCCCCGAAACGCTGACAATCAATGGCCACCTGTTGCACATCGGGAAGATTGCCTCCCCGCGCATTGCGCAAAGTGGCTATTTTATTGATGTTTACACTTAATCGAATCATCTTTCAGTTGTTTTTAATCATTTTTGCAAAAGTAGTTATTACAAATCAAATTCGCGTAATTCTTAGTTTGGCTCATTCGGATTTGTAATCCGAATGTTGCAAGGATGGGGGATTTGAAATCCCAAACCTAAAAGCCTCCGGATTACACATCCGGAGGAGCAGAGTTATGAAATGTTTGGAATTTTATTCTTTTGGCATTGAAAATTATTTGATATTTGTTTTTTCGGATTTGAATTTTATACAGCTATGAGAGCATTGGTACAACGCGTTTCGCAGGCTTCGGTTACAATTAATGGAAAAGTAAAGTCACAAATCGGAAACGGCCTGCTTGTTTTTATCGGCATCGAAGAAAGCGATTCCGACGAAGACATCGACTGGCTCACCGGGAAAATCGTCCGGCTGCGTATTTTTGATGATGAGCAGGGCGTGATGAACCGTTCGGTGAGCGAGATGCATGGCGACATTTTGCTCATCAGCCAGTTTACGCTGCATGCCAAAACCAAAAAAGGGAACCGCCCCTCCTACATCAAAGCAGCCCGTCCGGAAACAGCTATCCCGCTTTACGAAAAGTTTATCGCTAAAACGGAAAATCTTCTCAACAAAAAAATTGGTACCGGTGTATTTGGTGCCGAGATGAAAGTGGCACTGGTGAACAACGGGCCGGTAACCATTTGGATAGATACGAAAAACAGGGAATAGAAAATTTTCTTGGAAATTAAAAATCAGGTGATGATATATTTTTCCAAAAAGATTCTCAGGCTACAAACCCTGATATTATTGCTTATTTGATAATCATCCGTATCCGGTGTTACCACAAAATTGTATCGGGCACCGATATCTTTAAAAGCTTCATTATTACCTTTTGTGAGTTTGGGCGCTGAGGAATATTTTATTTCGATAGCGAAAACAGGTTTTCCCGACTTTAATAAAACAAGGTCGCATTCAGCACCCTGATGGCTTCGATAAAAAAAGGGCTGATAATCATTTCCGGATAGTTGAAGAACCTGCTCTACGACAAACCCTTCCCAAGAACTGCCTTTTATCGGATGGCCTGTCAATTCATCTTCGTTTTCAATATTTAAAAGAGAATGCAAAATACCTGTGTCGCGGATATAGATTTTGGGGGATTTAACAAGTCTTTTCTTAACATTAGGGAAATAAGGGGCAAGTTGCCTGATTAAAAAAGCATTTTCAAGAAAATCCAAATATTTTTTTATGGTGGCTGTGCTCAGTTCGAGTGACCTGCTTAGATTACTGTAATTCAACACCGTACCATTGCTGTGAGCTATCATTGTCCAAAAGCTTCGCAAAACCCGGGCACTCACCAAAAGGCCGAGCATGGGTAAATCACGCTCAATGTAAGTATGGATAAAATTCTCTATCCACTGTTTCCACAACACATTGTCAGGGGCAAGATAAGCATCAGGGAAACCGCCTCTGAACCACAACTTTTCCGTAGCTTCTCCGAATAATTCTGTCAGGTTAAAACCTGTTAACTCCATGTATGCAATTCTTCCGGCCAGGGTTTCTGATGATTTTCGTATCAAAACAGGGGAAGCAGAACCCAGTAAAACAAACCTGCCCGGAATCCGGCGTAAATCTACCATAGACCGTAATAGCGAAAACAGTTCCGGCATCAACTGTATCTCATCCAGAAAAATACATTTGTCCTTATTTTTTTCAAAAAATAAATTGGGATCCTCCAGTTTGACAATATCCCTGGGGTTTTCCATATCAATATAAATGCTCTCCTTCGAAACGGACTTTTGCAACTCTTTAGCCAATGTCGTTTTGCCCACCTGTCTCGGCCCGATAATGCCAACCACCGGGAAAAAGCCAAGAGCTTTCAGCAGTTTTTCCTCAATTTTTCTTTTAATCATGAAGCAAAAATATCATTTTTCCATGAAAATTGCAAACGGGCATTGCAAATTTTCATGGAAATTAAAACCGGTAGCCAATCCGCAACAAAAGATTAGGCATCCAATCACTGCCTGCTGTAGTGTTGGAATTCTTACCCTTTAGATAAAACCGGTAGCCCAAACCAACACCGGCTTCGTAATTAAAATGTTTCCCGATATTTCGCCGTATGCCCCACATAGGCATAATCCACAACTGTCTTCGTACCCATTCGTACGGATTGTTGGATATGACAAACCAATTGGGAATATAACTGGTTTGCAACGAAATAAAATTTCCGCTGTTTCCGTCAATTCTTTTGGATTTGGCCTTTCGTTTGTTCAAATTATAGTACCAACGGGGTTCAACCATAAACACCGGAGCCAAATAATAAATTGTTTTAGAGAAAGAATCGCCAGGGACAAATCCCGCATCAAAGCCTATCTCACTGCGAAGGGCAAATTGATTGGATATCCGAAATTCGTTGTGAACCCAGATACCGAGAAAACCAGTCTGAACCCCAAAGATCGAACGTTCCACGCTGGCTTTTGACCCGTTGGTTTTCAATTGTGTTTGTGCATTTGTTGTGAATCCGATACTGAAAATAATAAATGCTAAAAACAGTTTTTTCATAATCATTAATTACTTTTTTAAAATAACATCATCTTTTCTTTCCCATGAATAAATTCGGGCTTGTCTATTTCTTTTGCAAAAAAAAGAAAAAAAATCACTGGTCCAAGTGGACACTTGAACCAGTGTTGTGTAAATATATTTTATTACTTACTGGTTCAAGCGTCCGCTGGTACTGGTTCAAGCGTCCGCTTGGACCAGTAATGTATTATATAAACCCTTCTCTTTTTACCCATTCCCGTGGCTCGGCCATGGTTTTCTCCACTTCGGCTATGGTTTTCGGGATGGGTTTGCCCAGCACGCGGCAGCCGCCTTCGGTAACTAAAATATCGTCTTCAATGCGAATACCGCCAAAGTCTTTGTAGGTTTCCAGTTTGTCGTAATTAACGAAATCAAAATACTTACCTTCGCTGCGGAATTTATCAATTAAATCAGGAATAAAATAAATACCCGGTTCCACGGTCAGCACAAAACCCGGTTTTAACTTTTTGGCAAGGCGCAGGTAGGCTGTTCCAAATTCGGCAGAGCGGCTGACGGTTTCGTCATAGCCCACGTAATCTTCACCCAGACCTTCCATATCGTGCACATCCATTCCCATCATGTGACCCAGTCCGTGGGGGATAAACAGCGTGTGTGCGCCTGCCTGCACGGCAGCTTCAGTGTCGCCCCTCATAATTCCGGCCGCTTTCAGTCCATTTACGATGGTTCGCGCAGCGAGGAAATGAACGTCACGGTAAGGCACACCCGGCTTGATGGCTTTGATGGCATTCATGTTGGCATCCAGAACAATTTGGTAAATTTCGGCCTGTCGCGCATTGAATTTCCCGCCCACGGGAACGGTGCGGGTAATATCGCTGGCGTAATGCAACGCCGTTTCAGAACCGGCATCTGTAACCATCATACGCCCTTCTTTCAGCACATTGTGATGGCTGTGGTTGTGCAACGTCTGTCCGTCCATACTCAGGATAATAGGAAACGAAACAGGACCGGTCATGGCCAGTGAAATACCTTCGATGGTACCGGCAATATCCTGCTCCACCACGCCAGGCATAGCCATTTTCATGGAAGTGGTATGCATATAATAAGCCGTCAAAATGGCTTTTTCAATTTCGGCAATCTCGTTGTCATCTTTTATTTCACGCAATTTCACCACGGCTTTTATTAAATCCACGGAAGCAGCCTTTTTAACTTCTGCATTGGGGATGTTTAGCAAAGCGGTCAGTTCCACCACGGTTTCACCGCGATAGGGCGGCAGGAAATGCACTTTTCGGCCCTCTTTGACAGCTTTGTTTAAAAATCCGGACAGGTCGTTGTACGGAAAACTTTTTTCTATGCCCACGCTGGCAGCCAGGTCTTTTACCAATGGCTGAACACCCATCCAGATAATGTCGTCGATATCCACATCATTCCCGAAAAGGTAATCTTTGTTGTTGTCCACGTCGATGACACCGGCAAAACCGGGGTTATCCAGCCCGAAGAAATAAGAAAAGCTGCTGTCCTGACGGAAATGGTATTGGTTGGCCGGGTAGTTGAAAGCGGCATCCACGTTTCCCAAAAACAGGGCAACGCCCGATTTCAATTCTTTTTTCAGGCGGTCGCGCCTGCCGGTATAAACTGATTTATCAAACATAGTTTTATTTTTTAGAATTGTTTTTATGGGGTAAAATTACGGAATTTTATCATTCATAAAATGAGATTCCCACACCACCATCCACACTATAATCTTCCCAAAGAGGGCTCGGAACTAAAAACCTGAGTTCGGGATAAGACTTACGTACGGAAAGCCTGCAAAGTGTGAGATTTGGAGTAAGAAACATGAAGTAATAGCGGGCTATTTCAAAGGTTTTTTACTTCAAAGATTGTGTTTTGCAGGCTTTTCTATTAATAGATTATGATAATTTTCCCCTATACTTCCTCAAATTTCCTTGTATTATCCCGATAGTACTTCGTCAATTTGAGTCGTCTATGGAAAAATTATCTATAACCGTAAGCAAGTCTTATCTCGAATTCAGGTTAAACGTAGTACAGAAAGGATGTTGGCTTATTTGTAACTTCGAAAAATCCTGTCCATTTCAGCCATCATTTCCTGATAAAGTTTTCGGGTTTTTTGGAGCATTGGGTCTTTTCTGAGGTTTCTCTTCACGAAACGCCATCCAAGGATAAACTTCCTGAAAAGTTTGGTGTAATTCCATGCTATGACAGCAGAAAGAGGGAGGCTGACGAAATAGGCAAGCGCAATCCACGATGGAGAGAAAATCAGGTAAACCACCAGCGTTTGTAAGAAATAAAAAATCGGGAAAACGAGAAAACTCAACACAAACTTAACCGAACTGCGAAACTGGGGGTCTTCAATTTTTCCGGGATATAAGGTCATCGAATACCACGGTAACAAATTGTTGATGTAACCATATAAAAACAGAGGAGAGCTAATCAGTAACAGCAATTTCCTGCCGGGCAAGCCAAAGGCTGAGACAGGTTTCACATCCTGTAGCTTCATTTTTTTCAACAGGCTGTTGTATTGTTCTGCCTTTTGC
>WFNG01000036.1 GCA_015488735.1 Bacteroidales bacterium
CACATTTTTTCCATGGTGTCGAAATCACCGAGGGCTTCAATGACCGTGCATTGAAAGGTTCCGGCCGGTGTGGTAATCTGCTCTTTCCCTACTACTCTGAAATCGGCTTCTTTCAACGGGAACAGTTTGTTATAGGTGTCGGCATCGTAACAGTTGGGCGGTAAGGCCGTATCCTCCGGCAAATGGTCTTTGTCGTAGCCGTTAAAAATATAATCCACACAGACTTTTTCTCCGTTGTCTTTCGCAGCAACGCCGGCTTTGAGTATTTTCGATTTAAACGTATTGGCATCAGGGATATAAACAGAATATTTGTAATCGAGCTGATGAACCGTTTTCAAAAAATCGAGCATAGCCTGCGGATCGTTCCACGGCACCTTGTTTTCATCTTCTCCATATTTAAAATTACCGTCGGTATCATAAAAATCGCTCTCTTTAAAGTTGAGATGTTCAATTTTTCCCGTTGTCTTTTCCCGGGTACCTTTGATGGTTTTCCCTTTGTTCTCCAGGGTGAAACTGTCTTTCTCCAAAGTAATTTTGTTCATACCCCGGAAATCCGTTCTGTGCCCCATCATAATTACAATCAGGGAATTATCTTTTTTGTTATAGATCCAGGAACCTTTGGCCCGTGAGGTTACGCCTGGTTCTTTTTCCACAAAAACAAGGCTGTCCGGAGCTTTAAAGACTAAAAGCTGTAAAACATGGTCATCACCGGAGGCCAGTTTCCAGGTACCGGTCAGCCCGGAGGCTTTGTTTTCCGCTACAACCTTCTCTTTATTCAGTCGCAAAAAATACATTTTTGTCCCAGCATTTTCCAACACCATCTCCTCTTTGTTCAGTTTCAGCACGTTGTTATTCCCGTTGGCTGCCTTAAACTGTTGTGAAGTAATCTGAACGGTTTTTCCCTGATCTTTCCAGGTACCCATTTTCATGCCCATGGCCATGAAATCTCCATTGGCCTGAAAAGTTACAGGGGCATATATTTCCTGTGTTTTGTTTTCCTTTACGATTTTAGTAAGCAACCAGTCGCCCTGCGGGGTGTTTTTGCCCCACGTAATGTTGGCGGACAACAAGCCCGCCAACACCAATAATATGTATTTATTCATTTTTTAAGATTAAGTCTTTTAACAAATTATGCAAGTGCCAGCTCTTCTTCCGGACTGGCACCATAGCTGTTTTCTCCCTGTGTTCCTTCCATAATCATGAGAACGAGTAACCAGATAGCGCCTACAAAAGGAATCAAAGCGACCAAGATCATCCAACCGCTTTTGTTCACATCATGGAGACGGCGAACAGAAACTGCCAGACCCGGAATTAACATAGCCAATGCGTAAATTCCGGTAATAACACCGTAGGATCCAAACATATAATCCAACGCGTTGGCTACAAGAGAAAAAATAATGTTGAAAAGAACGAACATCCAAAATTCTGTTCTTCCTGCGCGACCATTAAAGTCGGCGTACTGACGTAATACTTTTAAATACCATTTCATAATTTTAATTTTTTAATTTTTATTTAATAATCAACTTGTAAGATTTTTCGAATTTACCAAAGGCAATATTATTTAAGGATTTTGCCCATCTGCTTCATCATATTGTATGCCTGTTGGATTTCTTCATCCGTAATGTTGGGATTTCCTTTTTTCATTTGCTTTTTAAAGTCGGCATACGACATGTTCATCAGCTTTTTCATTTGGGCTTTGTCATCGGCAGACATTTGCATGCCGGCACCCATGCCACCCATGTCGAGACGTTCGATTTCTACGCCGGTAGGTGGTTCAAAATCATTATTGGAAAAGGAAAGTCCGGCATGAACAGAAGTAGCTTCTTCCGAGGATTTCATTCCCATAACACTGGTTTCCGTTTTCAACGGGATTCCCTGCCATATCAGCATGGTAGTTTTTCCCATGGTTCTGATCTCCCATTTTTCACAATTTTTTCCGAGAAAGTTCTGGGTTCCTACTTGTTTGCCGCCCATATTTTCCAGCATCTTTTTCCCGGTGGCCGACATATCTTTTCCGGTGGCACCTGTCATCATTTTCATGGCCATTCCGGTTTGTGCCGATATATCCTGCCCTTTGTTGGTCAGCAGGTTAATGGAATACGCTTTACCGTTATTTAAAATAGTCAATTGGTCTTTCACTGTTTTGCCTCTTTTATTCAGCGTTTCGTGTGAAGATTCGCGTTTTCCATATTGGTCGAAGAAAAGTATTTTTGTTCCTTCACCTTGGGGGGATTTAATTTTGTAAGTAATTTTTGCTGATTTAATGGGGAACCGTTTAATGTCGTCCTGTGCGTTTGCTTGTAATGTAAGGATGAACAACAAAAACAGAATGGGTAACAAATACTTTGCTGGTCTGTTTTTCTTTTGATGCTTTTTCATGGATAATTTGTTTAAAATTAGTGGGAAATAAGATTTTTATATTTATTATTTAATGCGTCAATTCGTTTTTCAAGCGCTTTTTCTACGGCATCATAGGCTTTTAAATCGGTTTCACTGATCCCTTCTTTTTGTTTTTTCTCAATATAATGTTGAATCTTAACAAGTTCATTCGTCAACGAGGCGCCTACAGACAATAGCTGGACACTCATCTTAGTCATTTTAATTTTATCCATAACAGACATGTCCTTATCTTTTTTCCCTAAAAGGTCTTTTCCATTTACCGCGATGTTTTCCATGCGATCGGAAAGCGCATTAATTACCTTTTCTGAGGACCTTATAAAAGTCATGGTAGCGGTATCTTTTTTCACATCATTGGGTACCTGGATTTTTAAAGGTGGCATGAAGCCTGTGCGGTCGATATGGCTGTTTGTGCAACTTTGGATGAGAATAAAGGGCAACAGTAAAAGCAGTGATAAAATAATCGTTTTAATTTTTTTCATAAGTCTGTATTTTTGTATGTGATAAATAGCTGTTTTAAGATTCAATTTATAGTGCATAGCTGCCTTTGTCCTGACATTTGATGAATAGGCAAATTTTTACATCATCGAAAAGAACAGTATGGCTTAAAATTTCACAAATTCCACCCGGCGGTTGTTGGCTTTGCCTTCGGGCGTGGCATTGGTGCCGATGGGCTGGCTTTCGCCCCAGCCTTTTGATTTCAGGCGGTCGGGCGAAATGCCCATGGCGATAAGTTTATCCATCACGGCTTTGGCCCGTTCTTTAGAAAGTTTTTGGTTGGTTGCCACATCCCCATCGCTATCGGTATGGCCTTCCACGCTGAATTTCAGGTCGGGATATTTTACCATCAGTTTATAAATCTTGTTGATGGGGCCCATGCTTTCGGGTTTCAGGGTGGTTTTGTTCACATCGAAGCGGATGCCGTTTTCCACGATCTTTCCATCTGACAGCACACGGTCGTAATATTTTACGCCGCCTTTGGCAACCCGGAAGTTTTTCAGATACATATTGTCATCACCGGCTTCCACGGTAATACCGGTGGGATTTACCTCCAAATGAGGAACATTAATCAAACGGGTATCGTTAAAATAGGCTTTGTATTTTCCTTTGGTATAAGCAATGGAGATGTGTTTCCAGGAGCCTTCCTTTTCAACGGTCCATCCTGTGTTTTCGGTTCCGGGGTAATCTTTATCGGAATCTCCGAATTCAAGGCTATGGGGCATGACCGTTAAGGAAGTCATAGTGGCATCATTATGACGCTGGTTCTTTTGGTCACCTAAATAAACCCAAAATCTGTTTGCGGTGGAGTGCCCTTTAGAAAACCAAACATCAAACTCTATGGTAAATACATCCGGCAAATAATCCTCTTTTGAATTTTTCAGATAAGGTATAATGTAGGTGCCTCCCTTTAAA
The DNA here is from genome assembly GCA_015488735.1 of Bacteroidales bacterium. Classification (GTDB taxonomy): domain Bacteria; phylum Bacteroidota; class Bacteroidia; order Bacteroidales; family F082; genus Sulfidibacterium. Next base: position 3,811 of record WFNG01000036.1, read on the forward strand.
AACATAATTACATTTTGCCCGTCCACTTCACCGATCTCAGCATTGCCTTTGTACAGGTCCCACCGGCTGGGAAACTCGCCGTTTTCTTCGTCTTTGGAAGGGCCGTCTTCAAATATTACGGTTTGGCCGGGAACAAAATCGTATTTGGCCCAAACCACTTTGGGTTGATGGGGTTTTGCCGGACTTTGGCCGTTTCCTTTGTAGGGAAGTATGGCGGCGTCATTGTAGCAGCCGATACTGGTGCTCATATCACCTTCCCTGTCAATCTGAAAATCAGCGGCGTTATCCTCCGTTCCTTCTTCGGTGCCGTTGTCCAGGTCGCAGGTATAGGTGCCCCGTACCGAAAAATGGTTCGACTGGCTCAGGATGTTTCCGTCAGTGGAATAAGTAACGTACCGGAAGGTAGTTTTGTAATTGTCGTTTTTGTCAATGTCGATGATCTCCAGTTTACCGTAATTGCCTTCCGAGGTTTTGTAAACAAATACACTGCCTGGTCCGGCCACCATTCCGTTACGATTGGAAAGATAAACCCTCTCACGCTTCATCATTTCATTGTCGAGACCGGCAATGGCATCTTTGTTTAGTCCGGTAAACCGCGGGTTGGTACTGTTGGCCATGGTATGGCTGTTAGAAGCAGATGCGGTAGATGTTGCAGCTTCTGAATGGCCGTGTTTGCCTTTTTTCTTTTTCTTTTTGAAAAGGCCGCCAATACCTTTTTCAATGGCATCAAAGCCTTTGTTCAGCCCTTTGTCCACATTGCTATTTGCACGGTTGTTGACTTGATTGACAACTTTTTTCTTAATCGGAACCCTGATTGTTTGCGAATAGGCCGTCATATTCAAAGCAGCAAACAAAACAAGAATGAATAGATTTTTTGTTTTCATGTTGGGACAATTTTTAAAATGAAATAACAGTGTAAAAATAAATCACTGTTTTTACTTCTAATTGCACCAATTTGAATTCGTTGGGTTTGGCTTTGAATTCGTTGGGTTTTTGGCAGAAAGCGTTAATAAATTCTTTGGGGAAATCAGAGTTTTTCCAGCAGATTGATAAGTTTTTTTTTCTGTCGTGAGGAAACAGGAATTTGTTTTCCGCTTTTCATGATAACAAATCCTCCATCAGCTTTGTCCACTTTTGCCACATAATTCAGATTGACAAGATAAGATTGATGTGGCCGGAAAAAGCTATAATCTTTTAACATTTCGATGTAATCTTTCAGCCCTTTTGAAACAATAATTTCTTCTCCCGATTGGAGATAAAAGGAGGTATAACTGTTGTCGCTCCGGCAGTATAAAATGTCGTTAATATTCACCACATGCAGGGCATCTGTTGTCCGCAGGACAATTTTCCCAATTTGATTTTCCTTTTTATAACTTTCGAGCAGGTAGTCATTTTGCCGCTGTGTATTTTCCTCTTTGTCTGTTTCCAATGCATGCAAAACATTTTGTATGGCTTGTTGGAATTCGGTTTCATTCACTGGTTTCAAAATATAATCCATGGCGCTGAACTTGATGGCTTTTATGGCGAAATTATTGAAAGCGGTGATAAAGACCACTTTAAACCGATAGGGCTTAAGTTTTTGCAATACATGGAACCCACTTCCGCCTTTTATTTCTATATCCAGTAAAACCAAATCGGGATCTGTTTCCCGTAAAACATTTACCGCTGAGGCTACAGAATCTGCTTCGGCAACGATAGAAATTTCCGGAAAATATTCGTTTAACAGCCGCCTGTTTAAAGCGCGGTTGCCCTGATTATCGTCAACAATTACAACTCTTGTCATTTTTACAAAATAGGTAAATAGATAACCACACGTGTCCCTGTTTTTCCTTCATTACGCAAATCAAGAAACCTTATGGCAAGTTTTTTCTTGTATCGTTTTTGCATCAGCCTTCTTCTGGCTTCAAAAATTTCCATAGCCATCGACCGGTGTTGTTTTCGCTTGCGCCATGCATTTTCAATTCCAATTCCGTTGTCTTCAATAACGACTTTTAACACATTTCCCTGATCTTCAAATGATAATTGCAACAAGCCTTTTTCTTCTTTTTCGCTCAATCCATGTTTAATGGCGTTTTCCACAAAAGGCTGAATGGCCATGGGAGGAATCCGGATAAATGCCGTTTCCAAATCCGGATCAAAGTTAAACTTATAATCAAAATGGTTTCCCGAACGTAGTCTTTCCAGCTCTATATAACTCTGCAACATGTTCATTTCTTTTTCCAGCGGGATGTTTTCTTCTCTGGAGTATTCCAGCACAAGGCGTGTAATAGAAGCAAACTCACCCAGATAGAATGCTGCATCTTTTGTCTTCCTGTTTTGTATCATTTGTTGAATAGAGGCCAGCGCATTAAAAATAAAATGCGGGTTCATTTGCCAGCGCAACTGCTGTTGCTGCAATTGATTTTCGCGATATTTGGCTTTTAAATTGATCAGCCTCACCAAAAAAACGGTAAAAACGATAACAACAACAAGTCCGATAATGAGCAAAATGGCAAAACGAATACGCTGGTCGTAGATTTCATTTTTTGCTTTCAGCATAGCGATGATGCGTTTATTTTTTTCGGTTTGGTATTTGGTTTCCAGCTCTGCAATTTTTGTACGCACATCTTTATTTCGCAGGAAGTTTTCAAAATTCTGAACGGAATCATTCCATTGAAAGGCTTTTTTGTAATCTGACCGTTTGGTGTAAACTTTGTAAAGCAGTCGCAATGTTTTTAACTTTTCGTTGGCATAATTTCCTAAAACGGGGCTTTTAATATTTTTACTGAGAAGTCTGAGTGCTTTGTTAGAATTTCCCATTTCAAAATAAAGTTCTGCCTTGGCATTTCTACTGCTAATGTGGTAGAAAGGATTTTCGGTGGCATATTTTTCAGCCGCCAGTATCAAACGGAGTGCCTTGGCGGGCTGTCCCATTTTACGGTATAAATTGGCATGGCTACTTAATGCTACCTTTATGCCGTTGATATATCCAATATGACGACTAATGTTCATTAAAGTATCGTAATATTTAAGCGCTCGCTTATTGTTTCCTTTTTGCTCAGCTATATCGCCAAGATTTTCGTAAATAATAGCTTTTTCCATGGGCGAGGCACAGTGGTCCAAATCTTTAATCACGAAAGCTTTATGGATGTATTCCGCCCGCTTTTTCCAGTTTAAAGATGCTTCTGCAATTTCTGCCGCTTTAATGTAGTAGAAACTCAGGTGTGAGGAATCTTTTATGGCCTCTTTTATTCTCAATGCTTTCAACAGCTGAACCATACTTTCTTCAAGTTTCCCCTGTTCTTTATAATTATCACCCAGATTCAGGTACACAGCTGCCATCCGGTTACTGTCATTTATTTTCTCGGCGGCTGCCAGTGCTGTTTCATACTGCATTGTAGAAAGGCTCTTTTTGCCCAAATCCCAGTATTCTCCGGCCAGGTCATTGGCTATGGTGGCTATAGCCTTGTTATAATGTAAGGCCCGTGCCAGCCTCAAAGCCTGAACATAGAAGTCAATACTTTGCTTCTTTTTCCCTTTTTTCGACAGAAATAATCCATATCGATAGTAGAGCCGTGTAAGGTCTAAGCTGTCATGCTGTCCCGACATTAGCTTTTTGACTTGTTGAAAATAAGAATTAAAAACTTCTGACTTAAGCTCGGAAGCCATTATTTGATAAGTAATAGCTTTCAGGTATTGTTTTAACAACTGATAAGACCGGCTTAAATTTTCATAAGTGGATGCCATTCCAAGTGAATCGTTTTCCGCCTTTTTCAGGGTAATGGCTTTTTCAAAAAAAGTGATGGCTTTCCGGTTATCATCATTCCGGCTGTAATAAGCACCGAGACTGTCATAATAGGATGCTTTCCCACCCTCCATAAGGGAGTCTTTTTCCTGCATCCCTGCCAAACAGAGATGTGGAAGGGCAAACATGGCCACTACCCAGATAATGGAAAAATGTCCTATTCCGATTTTCATAAAAACATGAATACTATATAGCTGAAAAAACAGGGTTTATTAAAAATCAAAGATAAAGAAAATTCTGAACCAATGAAGCCTTTAGAAAAAATGGATGTCTAATGTGTTGGGCTATAACCAAAAGGTGTTTGTCACTTCTAAAAATAAAGACTAAACTAAGCTTTGTACCCTACTTTAATGGAAAAACGGCTTAATGCGCTGAAAAAGGTAATTCCCCCGGAAGTAACCATAAAAAACGGGTACGACATGACCGCCTTTATACGTGACGCCATCGGCAGCGTGCACGGTGCTATTTTCCGCGGTTTTTCCTGCTTCGGGTACAGGTGTTTGGAATGATGGCATGAATACTTCAGGCGAGGTTGAAATAAAGGCAGAGTCTATAATGCAGAAGCTAATCGCTGATAATAAAAGGTTTATAAAATTATTAAATTACAACACCCTATTGCAGACAGGGTAAAGAGAGCTTGCGAAAGTTAAATTAGTCAAAGAGAAATGTTATACGAATGTCTGCCGGTGCTTATCCATTTCATAGGAAATTTGTCGTGCTTCGGCAACCAATTCCGGCGGATAGCCGTTCACTTCCAGAATTTTGATGGCATTGCGGGTTTTCATCTTTCCTTCTTTGATTTTGTAATCAAACGAAATGTTTTGATTTTCAACGTGTTCACTAAAATGACAGAGCTTGTATTCTTCTTGTAACAATTCTGTCAACTCAATATCGTGCGTGCTGATAAACACAAGGTTATCACCCTTGTTGAGCCACGAGAGTACAGCTTTTCCACCCGATACCCGCTCTATCGTATTGGTTCCTTTGTATATCTCGTCTAACAAAAAAAGGTTTGGCCCGGATTGATGACTCACTTCAATCATCTCTTTAATGGTCTGCACTTCTTCGAGATAAAAACTCTTGTCGTTCATCAGGTCATCGTTCATAAGAATAGCAGAGTAGAGATGTAATTTTGGAGAGGCAAAAGTCCGGGCAAAACAGGTATTCAGCGTCAATCCCATGAGCGTATTGATACCGACGGCGCGGATAAAAGTGGTTTTCCCCGACATGTTTGAGCCTGTAATCAGAATGGATTTTCCTTTTACATCCAGCGAGTTGGGAATACAATTTTTGATAAAGGGAAGATATACATTTGAAAAGTGCATACTTTTGATGTCAGAGATAATTTCGGGCTGGCAATAATACGGCAGTCCTGCCCGCAGCGAAGTGAGCGAAACGGCCTCATCTACCAATCCCACAAATTCAAAAGCTTCCTGTAACTCTTTTTCATGGTTCTCAATCCGCCGGAGCACCCGGAACAGAAAAATGGGTTCCAGCAGAAAAAATATACTTATGATTTCTAATGAAAACCAGAGGACACCAAACGGATCACCCTTCGTTATTTCTTCTAATCTGAAAAAATTCATCTTTTTGACTACCCGGTGCAAAACACGTACGGCATTCTCTGAAATATTTTCACTATTTCTCAAAAAGTCGTGGGCGAGAATTTTTCTTACTGTCTTATCAAGAAATAATAGTTGTGGCGTCGAATAGAGGAAGGAGTATATATTTGTCTTGTTCAGATAATGCAGAACGGCGTTTACGATGGTAACAGCGAGGGAAAGGATAAAAATTTCAGGTCTGAAAAATATGAGTACAATGGTCAGCACGTTGGTCAGTGATAAAACATAAGCCAGCGGCAGCCATTTGGGAGGTTTTATCGTTGTTTCCTGAAAAAGGTCGCACAGATAGTAGGCATCGCGGCCGGAAAGATTTTGCAGATGATACTGAATGTCAGTACGGAGGGGTTCGTCCTTTTCAAAGCGGGCAGCCCATTTTTCCAAAATATCCAACGGTTTCCGGTTGTCGGAAATCCTACGCATACGTTCGTACAGATATTGTTGTCCCACAAAGGATGATGTGCGATCCACGTACGAAAACAAATCATTAAAATTCAGGTCGTTGCAGGTCTTTTCAGATAGGTTTTGAAAACTTTCTTTTTTGTTCCTGTCGGCAAAACGCCGAATGATATCAAAGTTAAAGTCTGTGGTTTTTGGTTTTCCGAAGGACTCCCGGATTTTTTGTTTTGCCTTTTTCTCTTTTTTATGAAACCAATCCATTATCTACTCCCCATGATTTTGTCCGAATATCTTCAACTGTTGTTTAATAGTAGTAATCAACTCATTTTTATCAATGGGTTTGGCCAGATAGCTGTCAAATCCTTCTTTCAGCAGCCGGTCTTTGTCGCCCGACATGGCATAAGCGGTTTGGGCGATGAAAGGAATTTTCCGGTATTCGGGATACTTTTCCCGAATTTCTTTCAACAGTTTAATCCCGTCCCAGTCACCGGGCAGGTTGATGTCGAAAAGCATAATCTGATAAAAGTGACCTTTATCTGCCTCTTCGGCAACGGTTTGCAGGCAATCGTCGCCATCTACTGTCAGTTTTACGGCTCCCAATGGTTTTAGCATTTGTTCCAGAATTATGCGGTTCATGCGGTCATCTTCCACCACAAAAATATCCAGTTCACCCAGTTCATCAGCCATACTGACTTCAATTTCAGTACCTGCAACTGCTTCCGGAAGTTGTTCTTCCACCACTGCTTTTTCACTACAAGGCAAATGAATGGTTACCGTTGTGCCTTTGCCCGGAGCAGACTCAAGAAACAGAGAGCCTTTCATCAGCTCAATATATTTTCGGGCCAGTTTCAGACCAATGCCGGTTCCTTCTCCGGAATCCTGTGAGAGAATTGCATCAAAAAGATACTTTTGTTTCTTGACAGAGATACCCGGTCCATTGTCTTTTATCTCAATAATATCCATATCGGTCTCTTCAGAATAGGATGCTGTAATCGTTACAAATCCTTTTTCGGTATATTTTATGGCGTTGTCCACAACCTGGGCAAGTGCTTTTTCCAGCCCTTTTTCATCGGTAAGAACAGTATGAAGGTCACTACCCGCTTTGCTTCTAAAAATAAGGTTTTTGCTTGCCGCTTCCGGTTGATACAGTTCAAAAACATGTTTTATAACCTTTTCTGGTGTTACTGGTTTTATTTTCAATACCAACGTGTTTGCTTCCAGACTGGAGAGGTCAATAACATTGTCCAACAGTTTCAATAACCGGCTGCCACTTTTCTCGATGTTGGCAGCATATTCATACAATTCACTGTCTTCTTTTACCGCGAGCTCGGTTTCCAGTATATTGGCAAAACCAATAATACCACTTAAAGGTGTACGGACATCAAACCCCAGGTTTGCAATAAATGCATTGCGCAGGTAATTGGCTTCTTCCACCTTTTTCAATGCTGTTTTCAGCGTCAGTTCATGTTCCTGCAAAGTTTCCATTTCTTTTTGCAACTCACCGGTTTGCCTTTTCAACTCATCTTCAATCTGTTTTTCGGCACGGGCTGTTTCTTCTTTCAGACGCAACATTTCTTTTCCTGCTTTTTTTAAAGCCATTGTCGTTTTGTTGGTAAAGAAAAACAGAAAAACTACCCAGGCAATACCTGCCACCACAACAAGGATAAACAGGTAAAAGGTTATAGGGAGAACATTGCTTTTTGATGGCTTTTTCCGGGGAGTATGGAGAGATAAAGTTTTCAAACTGTCCGCTGTTTTGTAATAGATCAGTGCATCTTTGAAGTTGTTTATTTGTTCAAACTTTTTGGAAAGCGTATCAAAAAAATCAGCTTTGGCTTTCAGAGAGATGTCCTCATTCGGAAGGTTTTCAAGCTGATGTGCCATGCGAAGCGCGGCAGCAGGACTTTTGCTGTAAATTTGAAGAATAGCTTTTTTAAGCACTTCCGGCTTTTTATGTTCCGGAAGTTGTTGGATGACTTTACTTAAACTGTCTATATCGGTAACAGGCAAAGAAAAAGCCTTTGTTGTCAAAAACAGAAAAACAAAAATCAGATAAAAATAATTTTTCATGGCCTTTTCTTTCTCGTGCAGCAGTCAAATAAAGACATATTCTCTCCGTTGAGATTTTATAAAGAGCAAAGATGATAAAATTTTGTGGGAAAGCGAAATAGTTCCGGGCGTTATTTAGAATTTTCAATAAATTGGAAATCCTGCTCTGGAAAAAGCACCCGGCAGCTTGTTTTTCTGATATTTTATATCTTTACCCTCGCCAAAAAGGCGCGTTCTTATCCCAAATTATTGAGAATAAACCTGTTAAATATTTTTGAATGATTAAAAAGATTTTAATTGCTAATCGGGGAGAGATTGCCATAAGGGTAATGAACAGCTGCCATGAAATGGGAATTCAATCCGTGGCAGTTTACTCGGAAGCAGACCGTAACTCTCTGCACGTGCGTTATGCAGACGAGGCCTATTTTATTGGTCCTGCCCCTTCTAACCAGAGTTACCTTGACATTGAAAAAATTATTGAAGTAGCCAAAAAGTCTGATGCTGATGCCATTCATCCCGGTTACGGATTCCTGTCGGAAAATGCTGGTTTTTCAGAACGCTGCAAAGAAGAAGGTATTATATTTATCGGGCCGGATGCCTATGCTATAAATACCATGGGTGATAAAATTACTGCCCGAAAAACCATGCTGGCAGCAGGTGTTCCGGTAGTTCCCGGAACAACGGAACCCATTGTTGATTTAGATGAAGCAGTAAAAACCATCATGGAAATCGGATTGCCTGTAATGGTAAAGGCCAGTGCCGGCGGTGGTGGAAAAGGGATGCGCCTCGTGGAAAAGGAAGAGGACATCCTCTCTTCGGTACAGGCAGCCAAATCGGAAGCGCTGGCCGCTTTCGGCAACGATGCCGTTTATATTGAGAAATACATCAACTCCCCACATCATATCGAGTTTCAGATTCTTGCCGACCAACACGGAAACTGCATTCATCTTTTTGAAAGAGAATGTTCGGTACAACGTCGTCACCAGAAAGTGGTGGAAGAAACGCCTTCTCCCATCATGACGCCCGAAGTACGTGAAGACATGGGACGCCATGCTGTGGCCGCGGCCAAAGCCGTAAACTACGCCGGCGCCGGCACTATCGAATTTATTACCGACGACGACCTGAACTACTATTTTCTGGAAATGAATACCCGTTTGCAGGTAGAACATCCTATTACAGAGCAGGTGGTGGGTGTGGATTTGGTACGTGAGCAGATTAACATTGCCAATGGCGAGAAACTGCATTACCGGCAGGAAGATTTGTCGCAACACGGACATGCCATCGAAGTAAGGGTTTACGCCGAAGATACCGACAACAACTTTATGCCCAACCCCGGTAAAATTAATTATATTCATTTTCCGCTTGGCGCAGGTATTCGCCACGACTCTTATGTTTACAGTGGATACGATATTCCCATATATTATGATCCTATGATTTCCAAGCTGGTGGTGTGGGGCAACAGCCGCGAAGAAGCTATTGGCCGGATGAAACGCGCGCTGGAATCCTATAAAATTTCAGGCGTAAAAACATCCATCCCGTTTTTAAGTCGTATTATGGATGTTGCCGATTTCAAAAACGGACATTATACCACCCACTTTATTCCAAACCATGAAGATGCACTAAAATCCAAGGATAGCTGTCCGGAAGAATGTGTTGATTTGGCAGCCATTACTGCGTTTATCGATTTCCTTAAAAAACAGGAACAGATAAAATCAGTATCAAACGGACAGGCTTCCGTAAGCCAATGGAAAGCTTTTGGAAGAAAAAAGGCAGTTACCCGATTATAATTCATTGAAAATAGAAAAGTATGTCATACGAAGTAAACATAAACGGAGAAGACCGGGAAATTGAGATTCTAAGTCGCGAAGACAACCGGATAAAAGTTCTTTTAGGCGGTAAAACCTACGATCTGGATTTGCTGGAAGAAGAACCGGGTATTTATTCGGTACTCTGGCAGGGAAAGAATTTCAACTTTGAGTTGAACACGTCTGCTGCTAAAAAATATACCATTGATACGATTGCCGAAAGAATAGATGTGGAAATTGTCGATGCAGAAAGCCGCTATATGCGGAGCCGTAAAGGAAATGATGATGAAGATGCGGCTTTTATTTCCACACCCATGCCCGGACAGGTAGTGAAAATTCTGGTGAAAGAAGGCCAGGCAGTAAAAGGAGGCGAGACGGTTATTATTGTTTCAGCTATGAAAATGGAAAGCGAATACAAAGTAATAAAAGATCGTATTGTCAAAGAAGTTCTGGTGAAAGAAGGCGATAATATTGACGGTGATCAACCGCTTATCACATTTGAATAAATTTTGGATTTTATAGTAAATGAACCTTAAAGAAATTGAAGATGTCATTAGAATCAAAAATAAAAATTTTAGAAGAAAAACATAAAAAAGCGGAGCTGGGCGGTGGCCAGGCACGTATTGACAAACAGCATAAAGTTGGACGTAAAACAGCCCGTGAGCGTATTGATGACCTTCTTGATGCGGGTAGTTTTGTGGAGGTTGATAAATTTGTCACCCACACTTCCACGGAATTTGGAATGGAAGAAAACATAATCCTTGGTGATGGTGTGGTTACCGGATACGGTAAAATCGATGGTCGGCTGATGTACGTTTTCGCTCAGGATTTTACTGTCTTTGGTGGCTCATTAAGTCGTGCCAACGCCAATAAAATTATTAAGATTATGGACCTGGCCATGAAAATGGGAGCACCTGTTATTGGCCTGAACGATTCCGGTGGCGCCCGTATTCAGGAAGGGGTGCAGAGTCTGGCCGGTTATGCCGATATTTTTTACCGGAACGTGCGCAGCTCAGGCGTAATTCCCCAAATTTCAGCTGTACTTGGCCCTTGTGCCGGAGGCGCTGTTTATTCGCCCGCCATTACTGATTTTATTCTCATGGTAAAAGAATCATCCTACATGTTTGTTACCGGGCCTGATGTTATCAAAACCGTTACTCACGAGGAAGTTACCAAGGAAGAGCTGGGTGGTGCCATGACACATAACAAAAAAAGTGGCGTAGCACATTTCACGGCTGAGGACGATGAACAGGCCATGATGATGATTCGCGAATTGATGAGCTTTCTGCCGCTGAATAACATGGAAGATCCACCACGAAAAGTTTGTACGGATGATCCCAACCGAACCCATGCGAAACTGGATAATATTGTTCCTTCTGATCCCAACAAGCCCTACGATATGAAGGAAATTATTCTTGCCGTAGTAGATAACGGTCATTTCCTGGAAGTTCAACCTCACTATGCTCAAAATATCATAGTGGGTTTTGCCCGTATTGATGGTCGTTCTGTGGGTATTGTTGCCAACCAGCCTAAGGTTTTGGCAGGGGTTCTTGATATTGCCAGCTCTATCAAAGCTGCCCGGTTTGTACGCTTTTGTGACGCTTTTAATATCCCGTTGATTACCTTTGAAGATGTGCCGGGATTTTTGCCCGGCACTACACAGGAATTTGGCGGAATCATTAAACATGGTGCTAAATTGTTGTATGCTTTCGCAGAAGCTACCGTCCCTAAAATTACGGTAATTACACGAAAGGCTTATGGCGGTGCTTACGATGTGATGTCGTCCAAACATATTGGTACCGACATAAATTATGCTTATCCGACTGCTGAAATTGCCGTGATGGGACCGGAAGGTGCGGTGAATATTATTTTCAAAAATCTGGATCCCGAAGCCAGGAAAGCCAAAGTTCAGGAATACCGCGATAATTTTGCCAGCCCGTTTAAAGCTGCCGAAGTGGGTTATATTGATGAGATAATCTATCCCAGAAATACCCGGAAAAAGTTGATAGAGGCACTGGAAATGCTGGCCAACAAGTCGGAAACCAATCCGCCAAAAAAACACGGGAATATTCCGTTGTAATAGTTTTCGGGAAACATATTTGAAGGAAATAACTTTTTATTTTCTCCCTTATTTATGCAGGCTGCCTGATGAAAGAATGGCCCTCTCAATATCAGGGCCAAAAAAAATTCATGTACATTTGCAACAACATAAAAATGGCATATTATGAGCAAAAGGGAATGGAAAAAAATCCGCGATTTCGAAGAAATTAAATTCGAACGGTGGAACCATATAGCAAAGATAACTATTAACAGACCACGATATTACAATGCGTTTACGCCGACCACAACTTTGGAGATGGCGGTAGCCATGGATATTTGTCGTGAAGACATGACAATTTACAGTGTGGTACTGACAGGCGAAGGTGACAAAGCATTTTGTGCCGGCGGTGACCAGAACGTGAAAGGTAAAGGCGGATACATTGGCAAAGATGGTATACCACGCCTGAACGTGTTGGATGTACAACGGAAAATTCGTTCCATCCCCAAACCGGTAATTGCCATGGTCAATGGTTTTGCCATTGGCGGCGGACATGTGCTGCATGTGGTGTGCGACCTGACGATAGCCTCTGAAAATGCCCGGTTCGGACAAACAGGCCCCAAAGTGGGCAGTTTTGATGCCGGTCTGGGTTCTTCCTATCTTGCCAGCATCGTAGGACAGAAAAAAGCGCGTGAGATTTGGTTTCTCAACAAACAATATACTGCTCAGGAGGCCATGGAAATGGGAATGGTCAACAAGGTTGTTCCGTTGGAAAAGCTGGAGGATGAAACGGTGGAATGGTGTCTTACCATGCATAAACGAAGTCCCATGGCTCTGCGTATGATTAAATTGGGGCTGAATGCCGAGCTGGATGGTCAGGTGGGTTTGCAGGAGTTTGCCGGTAATGCAACTTTGTTGTATTACATGACAGATGAGGCCCAGGAGGGTAAAAATGCTTTTCTCGAAAAACGGGATCCCGATTTTCATAAGTATCCCAAGTTTCCATAAAAAGAATTTTTCAACAATATTTTATGATAAAAACGCAACGCTCTGCGGTATCCATCTGGATTGAAGCTTCCCGGCTTCGGACACTTCCTCTGGCTGTTTCCACTATTCTTACGGGGAGCTTTTTGGCCGTTGCCGATGGAAAATACCGTGGATGGGTCATCTCTTTGGCATTGCTGACAACCTTATTTTTACAGATTCTGTCAAATTTGGCAAATGACTATGGTGATGCCGTGAAAGGAGCTGATAATGCAAAAAGAGTAGGACCGGAGCGTACGGTACAAAGTGGTCGTATCTCTCCCCGGCAAATGAAATCGGCCATTATTCTCTTTGCCCTGCTCTCTTTTGTCTCAGGATTAGGACTACTGTATGTTGCACTGGGAAATGATCTTGTTATGTCTATGATCTTCCTCGCTTTGGGAGTTGCAGCCATTGTCGCAGCTGTTAAATATACCACCGGAAACCATGCCTATGGCTACAAGGGATGGGGCGATCTTTTTGTTTTTATTTTCTTTGGCCTGGTGGCGGTGCTGGGAACTTACTACCTCAATGCATTACAGCTTAAGTGGCAACTGTTGCTGCCGGCGGCGGCCATGGGATTTTTAAGCACGGGGGTCTTGAACCTGAACAATATGCGGGACATTGATAACGACAAGGCTTCCGGAAAATATACGGTGGCTTCCCGTTTGGGATATGGTCGTGCACGGATTTACCATGCCGCGCTGGTATTTCTGGCGCTTGTTTCTGCCCTTGTTTATGTGCTGTTGGATTACTATTCCGTATGGAATTTTCTGTTTTTGCTTTCTGTTCCTTTGTTTACCCGCGATATGATTCAAATCTTTAAGACAGAGGACAATGCACTGCTTGACCCGTATTTAAAACGACTGGCTCTTTCTACACTGCTTTTCTCCCTTCTTTTTGGCGTGGGGGTGTGCTTGTAACATTTTTTTATTTTAACGCAAGTATGGAAATAATTTTTTTAGTTTTGCTTCTGAAAAGTTATCAAAAACAAATTGTATTACCCCTTAAATTTAGATTATGAAAAAAATTATTTACCTGCTTTTGCTGGCTGTTGTTTTTGTTTCCTGTTCTAAAACCCCTACTCCGACACCAGAGAAAAAAACTGTAATACAACCTTTAGGAACTGGATTTACCTGGGAATATTCAGATTCCACTTTTTCCAAAACAGGTCAACTCATAAAAGTTGGAAAATCGCAATTGGGAATTACTGGTAAAATAACCAAACAGTTTGAAGGGAAGTCAACCGATATGTATTTCTGGAACTGGTTCGACGAAACAACGCAACAGTATAAAAATCCCAAATGGTTGTGTAACAATGAAGAAGGTGGTTTTTATTATTTTGGTGGGATGGCTGACAGTGTCCTTTATATTTTTGAAAAAACGTTGAGTGTAAAGTATCCTGCTAAAGTAGGTGATACCTGGGAAAAGATTAATTACGGTATTGTGCAGTCGAATAGTGTAACGGCTTTTCATAAGCAAAGTACCTCAAAAATAGTTTGTAAATCTGTAGATACTCTGTTTCAAACAGGAAAAGGGAAGATAGAGTGTTATAAGTATCAACTGTTTAACCCATCTTATAACACAAGTGAAGTTTATGTTTTGTATGCGCCGAATATTGGTTTTGTAGGTTATGTAAAGAAAACAAATGGCGTTGTCGTTTACAAAAAATCGCTTGTTTCTTATGATTTGACAAAGTCATCAAAGACGGTAGGTTTTAAAACGACTTTAACAGGTGATGAAGACAGCGGTAAGGTTGATTTTTACGGGGTTACCGAATAGCCTGCCTTTTTTTGAAAGGATAACGATACAAAGAACTTCGCTCATCCGGATTTCAAATCCGTAAACCCTTTTTGGGTCGGGATAATGTATTCCGACCAGCCGGGATTGTTGACTTTTCAGGTCGTACAGGACCTGAAAAGTTGAAAAAAACAATGGGTCTGATAAGTGTATTACGCAAAAAACGCCAAAATAACAAAACTGGCGCAAGCGTCCGCTTGTGCCACCTTATTTCCGCCAGCATCCGCTTGTATCAGGAGATTAAAACAACGAATCAATCAAATCATCATCCGCCAGATTGGGGAAAGTAATACGTAAATCCGGGTTTCGTTCCATGGCACGTTTTGCAGCAAACATGGCTCCGTCATTGCGTGCCCAGCTGCGGCGGCCAATGCCGTTGTTCACATCCCAATACAGCATACTTTGCAGGCGACGTTGTGCCTCGTCCGAGCCATCAAGCACCATGCCGAATCCACCGTTGATCACTTCGCCCCAGCCAACGCCACCACCGTTGTGGATGGAGACCCAGGTAGCGCCCCGAAAAGCATCACCAATGACATTTTGAATGGCCATGTCAGCGGTAAATTTGGAGCCGTCGTAAATGTTGGAAGTTTCACGGAACGGTGAGTCGGTTCCCGAAACATCGTGATGATCACGTCCCAGCACGATAGGTGCTGAGATACGTCCGTTTTTAATGGCCTGGTTGAAAGCCGAGGCGATTTTTATCCTGCCTTCGGCATCGGCATACAGGATGCGTGCCTGTGAGCCTACCACCAGTTTATTTTGCTGCGCTCCTTTGATCCATTGGATGTTATCAGCCATTTGATTTTGAATTTCAGGGGGAGCATCCTGCATGATTTTTTCCAGTACATCAGCTGCAATTTCATCGGTTAGTGCCAATTCTTCCGGTTTTCCGGAGGTACAAACCCAGCGGAAAGGGCCAAAACCGTAATCGAAGAATAATGGCCCCATAATATCCTGAACATAAGAATGATAGCGGAAATTAATTCCGTCTTTAGCCATAATGTCGGCACCAGCGCGGGAAGATTCCAACAGGAAAGCATTGCCGTAATCGAAGAAATACATTCCTTTTTGGGTAAGGTTGTTGATCGCAACCACCTGCCGGCGTAATGACTCATGAACTTTTTCTTTAAAAGCTTCAGGGTTCTCTACCATGAGTTGGTTTGATTCCTCGAAACTCAATCCTGCCGGATAATAACCACCTGCCCATGGATTATGCAACGAAGTCTGGTCAGAGCCAAGATTTACGGAGATATTTTCTTTATCAAGTTTTTCCCATAAGTCAACGATGTTGCCTTCATAAGCCATGGAAACTACCTCTTTTGCAGCGATGGCTTTTCTGATACGGGAAATAAGTTGGCCAAGGTCGGAAAAGATCTCGTCCACCCAGCCTTGTTCATAACGTTTTCGTGCGGCTTTCGGATTGACTTCAGCAACTACTGAGATCACTCCGGCAATATTGCCAGCTTTGGGTTGTGCTCCCGACATTCCGCCTAATCCGGATGAAACAAAAAGCTTTCCGGCAAATGGATTCTCACCTTTTTGTGCAGTCTTGCGGGCTGCATTCATCACCGTGATGGTTGTGCCGTGCACAATTCCTTGTGGCCCGATGTACATGAACGAACCGGCTGTCATTTGTCCGTATTGGCTTACGCCCATTGCATTAAAGCGTTCCCAGTCGTCCTGCTTTGAATAATTGGGAATGACCATGCCGTTGGTAATAACAACGCGTGGCGCATTTTTGTGCGAAGGGAAGAGACCCTGTGGGTGTCCCGAGTTCATGATCAGTGTTTGTTCCTCTGTCATGGTGGCGAGGTACTGCATGGTAAGCAGATATTGCGCCCAGTTCATAAAAACCGAGCCATTTCCTCCATAAGTAATCAACTCGTGCGGATGCTGTGCCACTGCCGGATTCAGGTTGTTTTGTATCATAAGCATGATAGCAGCAGCCTGTTTGCTTTTGTGCGGATATTCATTAATGGAACGTGCGAACATGTCGTAATCAGGACGAAAACGGTACATGTAAATGCGGCCGTATTTTTTCAACTCTTCGGCAAATTCGGGTGCCAGTGTTTCGTGAAATTTTGCAGGGAAATAACGCAGTGCATTTCTCAATGCCAGCCGCTTTTCTGCTTTGGTTAAAATATCTTTCCTTACAGGAGCATGGTTAATATTGGTATCGAAGGCTTTTGGTGCAGGCAACTCGCCGGGAATTCCCTGCAAAATTGCAGCCTGAAATTCTTGAAGGTTCATGATGTATTGTTTTTCCGGCAAATTTACAAAAAAGCGGCCGGTAACGGATTGTCTTTAATGAATGAAAATACTTTTTTGGTACAAGCATCCACTGTGTCATCTTAGTCCCGCTGTGGCGGGACGGCTCCTCCTATTGCCCGGGAATTTATTCCGGGGCAAAAACCAGGCAGGGATTTTTTCGGTGCAACTTGGCCGGTCCCTTGCCTGCTTTCGCCGGCATCATGTTTTTCAACGAATTGCACTAATTTTTGATTTTTGCCACGCCACAGGCGTGGCAAAAACCCTTTGTGTTGGGCAGGATTTGTGCCTCCGGGCTCATTCGGGTTACAGATCCGAATGTAAATGGAACCAGGGTTTATAATCCGCTCCCGGCCGGCAGGATTTATAGAAAGGAGTGCCATTGGCACAAATCTTTTTTTTTATACTTTTGCGTAATAACATTGTTTTTTAGAAAGAATGATACAAATGATTGGTATCCGATTTTTTGATATTATTCTTTCTTCTCAATATCTTGTTGTTAATTGATTTATCGACAGTCAACTTTAAACGACTTTAAAAATAATTTATAGTATGTATGACTTAATGGTAACAATAAAAAGAAGTGTTTTCCCATTATCTAAGTTTTATTTAACTATTGACAATGAGAGGTATTCCATAAGACCCGGAGAAGTAAAAAAAATCAAACTTCCCGGTGAAAAAGTATATAAAATATATGCAAGATCCTATTGGTTAAACAAAAAAGAAAGCTTGTTCTTAAAAAATCAATCAGTTCTTAGTATAAGACACATAATTCCGGATATATATTATTTAATTGGATTTTTAATGCTCATCAGCATAGTACCCTTAACTTTTTTTGGGCTATTCAATGCCCTGTTGCTCTCTGGAATTGTTTTAATATATCTTATTCCAACGTGGTACTTCACGCTTATAAAACGTGATAACTATTTCAAAATTAAAGTCAAACCTGAAAAATAAATATTTCACTATTCCAACGGATTTGTCATTCTTTTGTCTTTAGTGTTTTTTTATATCGAACGCAGGTTAATACAACACTGGCGCAAGCGTCCGCTTGTGCCAACCTATTTCCGCGAGCATCCGGGTTCCTGTCTGCCTTTGGCTGATGCAACCCGAATGGAAATGGGATTAGGATTTTAAATCCTGTAGCTTTATAAGGGCGGGATTGCAAATCCCGCCCAGCCATAAATAGAAAATTTCTTTTGCTTTCCCAACCTTTCAGGTCTGGTCCGACCTGAAAGGTTAACCCCCGTCAAATCCTCTCTTTTGAATTTTTCAGGATATTGTACAGGAACTCTCTTGCTCTGAAAAGTTGTGCTTTTACTGTTCCCAGAGGTAAGTCCAGTTCCCGGGTGATTTCTTCATAACTGTATTCCTTAAAATAACGGAGTTCAATAAGCTTTTTATAGTGTGGTTTCAGCTTTTCCACTACCTGATGCATGAGCTCAATTTTCTGAGAGCGGATAAACTGTTCTTCGGGGTCCGGACTGCCGGCCGGAATACGCTTTGACTGATCATCATCCGGATGGTTGGGCAGGCCGTCAACGGCCCGTGTTGATTTGTTGCGGGTACGCATATAATCGATACAGTTGTTGGTGGCAATTTTAAACAGCCAGGTGCTGAAGGCAAACTCTGGTGTGTACTGATGCAGACTTTTAAAAGCTTTTCCAAAAGCTTCAATGGTAAGGTCTTCTGCATCGTGTGGGTTTTGCGTCATTTTCAGCATCATAAAATACAACCCATCATAATAGTGATGGAGTAGTTCTGTATAAGCACTCTGATTTCCTCCATCCAAAGCCTTGCGAATGAGTTTGTAATCTCTTCTTCCTTTTTCCGTAAGGTTTTTGTTTATTTCCATTGGGTTGGTTTAGTGAAAAGGCTCATAATTCCTGCCATTAACATTAAAAGGATATGAAAAGGTTCCCACAATAGCGAAAATAACAAGATTTGTTTTTCCTGCAACTTATCCAATACTTTTTTGTGGATAATAAGCCTGGTGATAAAACGAAATGAAATTGCACCAACCAAAATGTAAAATACCGGAAGCTGTGTAACCACAATAAAAAGAGCCATCAGACTCAGGTAATAAAATCCCAGGCTTAAGCTGAACATTCCCAGCAGAAATTTATATTTGGGTTTGTATTTTTTACCGGTTGTCAGATGGCGGCGTTTTTGTCGAAACCATTCATCGAAATTATGCTTGGGCTCTGAAAAGACAAATGATTCGGGAGAAAGCTCTGTACGTGTATTTTTTTTCTGCGCTACTTCATTGATAAACAGGTCGTCATCGCCCGAAGCAACGGAATAATGTGCAATAAAACCTTTATTTTTTAAAAATATCGACTTCCGGTAGGAGAGGTTACGCCCAACGCCCATGTATGGTTTTCCGATAAGTGCAAATGAGAGGTATTGCAGCGCTACAAGAAAAGTATCGTAACGGATAAGCCGGTTCAGAAATCCCTTTTCACGGTGATACGGGCCGTAACCGATAACCACTTCTGTTTCGTTATTGTAATTGGAAGCCATACGGCTAATCCAATAGGGAGAGGCGGGCTTACAATCGGCATCGGTAAGCAGTAATATTTCGTGTGCAGCTGACTTTATGCCGATAGAAAGCGGGAATTTTTTACCGTGGAAAAAGTTCAAATCCTGCGCAATGGTAATCACTTTCAGATGCGGATAGTTGTTCTGTATTTCTTTCAGGTAATCAGCTGTTTCGTCATCGGAGGCATGGTTTACCACCACCACTTCAAAATCCGGATACTTTTGTTCGAGGATAGCAGGCAGGTTTTTTTTGAGATGATGATACTCGTTACGTGCGGATATAACCACCGAAACAGGAGGTTGTTCCGTGGTTACCGGAGGTTGCTTTTTAAGGAAAGCAGGTTTTGAAAATAACCCCCAATAGTAAATCATCTGAACAAGCAGGCTTGTCAAAAGGAAAGCTAATAATACAATTTCAACAAGTGTAAATTGGGGCATGTGATGGACTCTGTTTTTTACTACGCAAAGATATTTATTTTTTAAGTTTTTCGCAGTTGATTTTCCGGTAATGCTTAAAAAGTTTGGTAAATTGATTCTTTCAAAGAAGATTTAGAGTTGGAATCTGGGGATATACAAGGGGAGATTGAACATTGTTGATATTTTCACTTACCTGAAAGTGAAAGGCAATATCCCCTATCTTTGCCAAAATTTTTGAAGATTTATGCAGTTTGAGTTACAGAAAACCGATGATAAAACATCGGCCAGAGCAGGAGAGATAACCACAGGACATGGGAAAATACAAACCCCGATTTTTATGCCGGTGGGTACGGTTGGGACGGTAAAAGGG
>WFNG01000037.1 GCA_015488735.1 Bacteroidales bacterium
ATTTTCCGCTCCCGCGATTACGGACGCACTTTTCAGATGGTACAGGATACCATTAACTTATTGGGATGGAATTGTACCGGAACCGACAAAAAAGGCCAGGGCTGGTACGATTTAGTCCTTGTTGCCAATCCGTTTAATGCCAATAAAATTTATGTTGGTGGTGTAAATAACTGGACATCGGCTGATGGCGGCCATCACTGGAAACTTGCCAACCACTGGTCAAGTACTTGTGGCGGGAAAAATGATGTTGTACATGCCGATAAACATTATATGGCTTTTCAAAAAGGTACAAACGCCATTTTTGAATGTAACGATGGCGGAATTTATAAATCAAAGAATGGTGTTCACTGGACCAATTTAACCAATGGTATGGCCATCAGCCAGATATACAGGCTGAGCACTTCGGCTACGGTTAGTAACGAAGTTATTACAGGCCTTCAGGACAATGGGACCAAGCTGCTTACTTCCGGCACATGGGAAGATGTAATGGGTGGTGATGGTATGGATTGCCAGATTGATTATACCAATGTAAATACGCAATATGGTGAATCTCCCAAAGGTGACATTGAACGTACAAAAGACCACTGGCAGAGTTCAACAGCTATTACTTCCGGGCTAACAGGGAGTGGTGCCTGGGTTACACCTTTTGTTATTGATCCGAAGGATCATAAGACATTATATATAGGATATCAGGATGTCTTTAAATCAACCGATCAGGGAAGCAGCTGGACAAAATTAAGCAAATGGAACGGAGAGTCTTTGGAATCACTTACCGTTGCGCCCTCCAATACAAATTATATTTATGCCGGAACTTATTACACACTTTACAGGACAACAGATGGTGGTACAACATGGGAAAATATCACAGGCAACCTTCCGGTAAACCAGGCCAGTATAACTTATGTTACTGTAAAAAATAACGATCCCAATACGGTATGGGTCTCTATGGGAGGGTTTAATAATCTTGGTGTTTTTGAAACAAGAGATGGAGGTGCCAGTTGGGAGAATATCTCCACCGGACTCCCCGAAATACCTGTTGACTGTATAATCCAAAATAAATTGAAAACAGACACTACCGAACTCTATGCCGGAACCGATATGGGAGTATTTGTTCAACAGGGCAAATCGCGATGGATTCCCTTTAAGAAAAACCTTCCCAATGTTATTGTCAACGACCTTGAAATTCAGTATAATAAAAATGGAGGCGGAAAATTATTTGCTGCTTCTTTTGGCCGGGGATTATGGTCTTCCCCCCTGTTTACCGGCTCTATT
Organism: Bacteroidales bacterium; assembly: GCA_015488735.1. Classification (GTDB taxonomy): domain Bacteria; phylum Bacteroidota; class Bacteroidia; order Bacteroidales; family F082; genus Sulfidibacterium. The sequence goes on from WFNG01000037.1 coordinate 1,273, forward strand.
GCTCCCATAAAACAAGCTGACTTTGAAGCTGACAACCTTAATCCTTATGTGGGCGATACTGTTAACTTTACCGACCTGTCAACAAATCATCCCACTTCATGGAAATGGGTATTTACCCCAAATACCATAACATACGTCAAAGGCAGTGATACTTCTCAAAACCCAAAGGTACGTTTTGATGTTGCCGGTTCCTATACCGTAAAGCTGACGGCTTCTGACGCATCTAATTCATACACTAAAACGGTACAAAACTATATTCAGGCAATAAATAAACTTAGCGTTACAGTAATTGCAAACCGTACAACTGTTTGCTCAGGAGACACAACCCGGCTGTTTGCTGTTATAAAAGGAGGTACCGGGAGCTATGTTTATAGTTGGGGATCTGTTCCGTTTGGCTTTTTTTCATCCGAACAAAATCCTATTGTTAAACCCGGTTCTGATTCGGTTATCTATAAAGTATCCGTTTATGATGGGGGTCTGTCCACCAACGGGAGTATTAAAATATACCGTGTTGAATGTACCGGGATTCGCAACAACGAAGCTTTACTTGGTAAAGCCCGTATTTTTCCAAATCCCAATACCGGTAGCTTTGAAATAAATACTGAAAAAAATATTTACCGTGTTGAAATCATCAGCCAAAACGGGGATAAAGTATTTAGTAAAAGTTACAACAGCAGGAGGGCCAGCGTGCATCAGGTACTGGCAAAAGGTGTTTATTTTGTTGAAATATCCATCGGTTCTGCTTCGGATGTCAAAGGAATTATTACGCGAAAAATGGTGATTCGTTAATCTTTTGAATAACATGTAAAAGCTGCCTGAAGATAATTTCAGGCAGCTTTTTTGTTATTTAATCGGCATTAATCTCTTTCTAACTTTTCCGGCTAATGGTAAATTCTATGATATCCTCCAATGCTTGTCGGGCTTCATTATCCGGAAATTCATGTAGCAGCTCTATGGCTTTGTTTTTATACTCGATCATCTTGCTTTGGGCATATTCAATTCCCCCTGATTCCTGAACCTGGTTTATCAGAAGTTGTACACTTTTAGGATCCTGGTTTCTTCTTTTAACCGTACGGATTATTTTTTTCTTTTCTTCTTTGTTACTGTTGTCCATCAGGTAAATCAGCGGAAGTGTAATCTTTTTTTCTTTGATGTCGATACCCGAAGGTTTTCCGGTGACGGAAGTCTTTCTGAAATCCAGCAAATCGTCCATAATCTGAAAGGCAATACCGGTAAGCTCACCTACATGCCATAATTTCTCAATCAATTCCCTGTCGGTAATGGTTGATGACGCCCCGGTAGCAAAACAGGAAGCAAGCAGAGAAGCTGTTTTTTTTTGAATAATTTCAAAATAGACATCTTCACTAATATCCAGCTTCCGCGCTTTTTCAATCTGTAAAAGCTCGCCTTCGCTCATATCACGTGTGGCTTTGGAAACAAACTCAAGCAGGTGTGGGTTTTTGGTTTCAACTGCAAGCAAAAGACCTTTTGCCAGCAGATAGTCTCCGGCAAGTACCGCAATTTTATTTTTCCATAACGCATTGATAGAAAATACGCCACGGCGTTTGTTGGAATCATCCACAACATCATCGTGTACCAATGTAGCCGTATGTAACAGTTCGATAAGCGTGGCGGCGTAATAGGTGGTTTCGCTAATTTCCCCCATCATTTTAGCTGTGTATATCACAATAATCGGCCTGATTTCCTTGCCTTTGGTTTTTAGGATATACTTCATAATAATGTCAAGCAGCGATACTTTTGAGCGTATAGTCGATCTAAAAACCTTGTGATAGGCTTTTATTTCGGTGGCAATAGGTTTCTTTATGGCGCTTAAGTTGCTCATAGGCTTTGTGCGCACAAATTTAAAGCTTATTTTTTGAAAAGAGATTTTATTCTATGAAAATTTCATTGCTCAAATTTCCAGGTCCTGTATGGCTTCAAAACGTTACCATTTTAATTCATGAATTATAAACCCATTGGATTTATATGCGCGAATGGCAATTTTTTTAGATTTTTGCGCATTGGAATAGGTTACAAAACCATTTTCTATAATTTCTGCCTGGTTAAATTTTGTCCAAAAAGGATAATCTTTTCTAATGATGCTGTTAAACTTCCGTTGTAACGCGTATTCTCTTGTTTGCTTCTTTACAGGACTGAAAAACACATGGTAGCCCTTTTTTCCGGTTCCATACAAATCACAATAACAGGAGGCAAACACATAAAAACAGATTTTTTTAGCCATAGGTTTTACTTTGGCAGTATAGATAAAAATACCATGTTCCGAAGAAGATAATTCTTTTACCGTATCGCGCTGCATGGCGTTGTAGCGATAGTTTTTGGCATAGAAACCGTACTGTGAAGACAATCCCGATACCAGCGCCTCCAATTTTCCATCCTGATTGTAATCAATCCGGGTGCCGGTACTGCCATTTCCTCCGGTAAGCTTTACATTAATGCCGATAAACGTCTGGGCACTTAGCTGAAACCCAAGAGCAAGTAATAAAATAAGAAGTGCTTTTTTTATCATAAGAGTCATTATACGGATACGGAAATTTCAAAATTAAGCATTATTCTAAAATAAAGCGAAAACATGAAAAGGCCGGGAAACAATATTTTAAGGTATACCTTAGGTATGATGCAAGGTACAAGGTACAAACGGATGATTGCACCAGATGAATTTCTAAACCCGGGAAGAAACCACATAGTCCAGAAACAGGAACAGATTCTTCCGGGCTTCGGCAAAAAGTGACTGGTTAATTAACATCTCCTCCGGCTGCTGTACAAAAGGACCATCCGTTAAATCTGCTACCGAATTTTTGAGCAGCAGTTGTACATTTTTCGGTTTTACTTCCCAGTGAAACTGCAAGGCAAATATTCTGTCCTTCCATACAAAAGCCTGGTTTCTAGCCGCTTCGGAAGAAAAAAGCAGTCTGGCATCTTCCGGAAGATCAAAAGTGTCGCCATGCCAATGAAAAGCAAAAAGATTTTTTTCTTTGAAAAGATTCAGAATCTCATGTCCGGAAGTTTTATTTTTTTGAAGTGGAAACCAACCAATTTCTTTTTGGTCGTTGGGATAAACCTCAGTGCCGAGTATTTCTGCAAGCAACTGTGCGCCAAGGCAGATTCCAAGCATCTTCTTCCCCGAAGCAAGTGTTTTTTTCAAAAAAGCTTTTTCCTGTTCGAGCCAGGGATGTTTTATCGTATCAGCCAGATTCATGGGGCCCCCCATAATAATAAGCAGGTCAAAGTCATCCTGTTCCGGAAGTTTATCCCGCACATAAAACCGCGTAAAGCCAAGCGAAAAATGCCGCTCTTTCGCCCAGTCTAAAATTGTCCCCGGATTCTCAAAAGGGACGTGTTGTAAAACGTGTATTTTCATAGGTTAAAAAGATTACACTGTTTTTCTAAACGGTATCTCCTGCCAAAGGTATCCTCATTTTTTCTCATTAACATTCCAGGTGGTTTGAATGGCTGTACGTATTGCTTCACAAGTAGTTGAATCATCCACAATACTCCAGTCCAGCGTTTTATTCAAGGTTGTGTTATCACTGTTATCATCAAAAAACAAGATAGCCTTTAAATCAGGATACTTTTTCGGAAGATTAGTAAAAGCTTTTTTAAACCACTCATCGCGTTCACCTCCTACGGTAAGGCTTCCCATTTCAGTAACCATAAATGGTTTTTTAAATGGCTTCAGTTTGTCATAATAGTTTCCAAAAATCTCTTTGAAAGTCCACCATTTAGACCAGGGAGCAACAGTGCCATAATTCAGTGCACCCACACCTACCCAGTCCACATAATTTTTTCCGGGGTAATATTCCTTATAATGCAGGTAAGCAGGTTGCGGTGCCCATATCCACAACACGTTATTTACCTTCATCTTTCTGAATACATCAACCACGTGGCGCCAGGCAGCAACAAAATCTTTTGGTTTATTATTTTGAGGTCCCCACGGATAGCGGTAAGGGTCATTCATTTCGTGACCCAACCGGATAAATATATCATGACCGAAACTCTTCACATCTTCCGCCCAGGCTTTAATATAAAAATCATACTCCCCTCTTGCTACGGCAGCCATACCATTTTTATCGGGTTGGATTGCCGGTGGCAGATTATGTTCTTCACGGTTAAAATCGTTGAGCCAGGGTTCCCATGTAATCATGGGTGTAGATCCCAGATCATAAATAGCTTTCGCGTAAAGCATGGGAAATTGCTCGTTATCTTTATCGCCCCAGGCGATGTAAATCTGTATTAGTGGTAATGGTGCGTCCAGCATTTTATCCAATTTCAGGATGTTGTCAAAGCTTTTCTGATAATCGTTGTCATAAACACCCAGCAAAATGGTATCAGGATGCCTGAGCAGGGCCGTGTCATTTCGGTATTTGTTGAACCAGGCCAACTCTTTTGAGCGAACAGGTTCACGGCCTTTCATGAGCAAACTATGCTCTACATCAGTAACCTTGTCGCCCAAAGTGCCAAGAGCTTCAGAAATAGGGCCACTGGATCTATTTCCAAGATAAACAAAAATAAGCACTAAGGCAATTCCCAAAAAGGCTGCCGCACTGACAAAAGCTAAACGTTTCAGTTTATTTTTCATGTTTTTCTTTTTTAATATCCTGAAGATTGATTTCTTTCCAGGGTTCCTCAGGTTCCAGATTGCTAGATTCATAAGCCGCATAAATGCCGCCGGCCACCATAATAATGGCGACAAAAGCAAAAGCAAACATCCCCCAGACCTTTTGACTGGTTAGCGCCAGTATTCCTTCAGAAACTACATACAAACGATCATAAATAACATAAGCCAGCGTGAGCACAAACAAAATTACCTGAAAGATTAAAGGTCGGGTGTAAGGGCTAAGACCTTTAACTGCTTTTTTCGCTGTCGGGATATAAGGTATTTCCGCATTTACCACCGCCAGCATCGCCCCGAGGAAAAAAACAGGCCATGTGGCAAACTTCAATATCATTCCCCGCCAATGCAGCCCTCTTTCCGTTGGCGGATGGCTTAGCCAGCGCTGTACATACAGATAAATCAGAACGGCAATAATAACAACCGGCAAGCCTTTTATAAGAAACATACCGAAATCCATGTTGGCAGGCAGCCAGCCGGCCCAGAAATAAAGAAACGGAATGGCAACATACAAAAAGGTGGTGACGCCCACAAGATAATAAGTGGAAATGGTCAGATAGGAAAGCCGTTGCCAGCCTGTCAGTTTTGTAAAAAGCCGGGGCCATTCACTGAACAATACCTCAAAAACGCCCCTTGACCATTTGAGTTGCTGTTTACAAAAAGAGCCGAAATCTTCGGGGACGAGACCGCGACTCACCACTACAGGCCGAAACACGGATTTCCAACCGGCAGCATGCAGACGGATGGATGTTATCAAATCTTCAGCCAGACCAATTCCATGCCCACCAATGGATTCCAATGCTTTTTTTCTGAAAGTACAATTAGCGCCAATAGCCACACTAGTCCCAAAACCATGCATTCCCATCATAGTTGGCCCGTAAAAAGTGTACGTTTGCTCAGCAGCACCACGGGCAGTAAAAGAGCGGTATTGGTTATAATAAGCCTGCGAAACTTGTACAAAACCCACTTCTTTATCCTTAAAATAGCCTAACACCTCATCCAAAAAATTAGGGAAAGGAATATGGTCAGGATCCATAATTAATACAAAATCCTCGTCTATCATTTGCAGGGCTTTGTTTACCTTTCCTGCTTTGGCTCCGGGCAGGCCTACCAGCTCCAGCCATACTGCACCGTGTTTTTCAGCCACCGCTTTAAACCGTGCATCCTGGGTATCGTCCAGTAAATACGTTGTGTGCGGATAATCAATATTAGAACAGGCCTCCAGTGTTTTATCAAACATACTTAACGGCTCACCGGGCGAACTGGTTGTAAAAATAGCCACCTTCAATCCTTTTTCCGGCTCAATACGTTCCGGTTTTTTTATTCCCAAATAGTTAATCCAAATAACGATTATACGAAGAATGCCATACCAGATTATCAATGAGAGCAAAACAAAAAGAGGAATGGAAGCCAGATGTCCGGTGCGGAACCACCAGTCGAAAAAACGTGCAATACTTACAACACCCGCGATAACCAGTATCAAAAAGAAAAAGCGGCTGGTAGTTGTAACCTCCCTGGCTTCCCAAAATTGCCAGTAATCCTTATTTTTTCTGTTTGTTTTCAGCATATTTAAAAATAAAATCTAAAAATAAAATTGACATTATGGCTGTTGTAATAATAGGTTTGCAAATATGTATAGTCCAAACTCAACGTTACTTTCCGGGAAATATCAGTTTGAAAACGTAATCCCAGATCCAGCGGGGTATATTTTTGATAAGCATAAGTTTTTTCCGGAGTTCCATTGTTCGACAGTGAAAAACCGGGCGCATAGGTTTTGGAATAAACACCCACTGAAGCATGTCCGTAAAAAACAGAGTAAGCGCCTGCATGATAATTCAAGTTGACCAGAATGGAGTTGGCATACTGGTTGTGTGGTGTATAATAGGGTACATAAATACCTTCTGTACCATTACTACCCCTTGTCGTGTTAGCTGCTTTTAGCACAAACCGGTCTTCTTTGGAATTCATGAAATTAAAAGCATAACCAAAAGCCAGATTAAAATTCGAGAAATGAAGCGGTTTACTTAAAAACCAGGCATAAAAGGCATTAACATAATTGTTATCGGGAAAAAACTGATACCGGGCTCCAGCCATTCCGTTCCAACTATTGGGTTTGCCCGCGGTAAAATCCAGAGAAAACTGATTTATCATCAGCAGATTATTATTTACACTGGCAATAGTGTAAGTGTAATTGGTACGTCGGGCTCCCAAAGCAACGTTAAAAAGCTTTCCCAACTTCTTGTTTAATTGCACCGTACCACCCCAATCGTATGTTTTATTGCTGTTGGCGTAGAACCAGGCACCAGCCAGCCGCAGCTCCAGACCGGCTTTACGGAAGTGAAAGCGGTTACCAATTTCTGCAGTTGTGATTATTCCTGTATTTGGAATGTCGGTATAGTTAAAGGCACTCCCCGACACATCAAAATTCAGCATATCGGAAACATACCATTGAAATTTCAATGCAGAGCCAAACGATTGCAAAGGCTGGTCGTCTTTCATATAACCCGCATTAAGCAACAATTGCGGGCTAACAATGCGGAAAACCTGCCTGTAAAGCTTTATAATCTCTTTGTTGCCTGGATTAAGTTGTACAGCCCGTTGAAGATGAGTTTCGGCATTTTTGAATTGTGACTGATAATAAAAAATCTTTCCCAGAAGTGCTTCGGCTCCGGCATTATCATTTTTACTTTGGGAATAAACCAAGAGTTGCTTCTTTGCCTGCTCCAGCTTGTCCTCAGCAAACAACATGGTTGCATAATCATATTTTAGTTCCAAATTATCGGGATGAAATCCAATAGCTCTTTTGTAAATAACTTCAGACTGACGGTAATCTTTCATCCAAAAAAGTGTTTGCGCATACATCTGTTCAATCCAAAGGTTTCCGGGATATTTTTTTTCAAAATTACCCAGGACAGTAGCTGCCTCACCAAATTTTTTTTCATTACGCAGCTTTCTGGCCTTTGTTAATGTATTTGTTACCCACGTATTTTGTGCGCTGGCATTGCTTATCAGCATAATGCTAAAAAGCACAAGAAGTAGAATCTTTAATTTTCCCAAACCATTCATACGTTTTTTTCTTTTCTGAATATTTTTCATCCTCTTTTGTTTATTAAAAATTTTAAGATGCAAGTATTGAAAGAATAACGGAAACTACCGTTACAAAATTTTACTGTTATCTTATAAAATATTGGGGATTTTCAGAACAAAGTTGGAGGCAATTTATAAATTGTTAAGAAATATAACAACAATTATGCCTTTTTCGTCAGCTTCCACCTTCGGTGCGACCAAAGCCAGTTTTCTGGTTTCTTACGGATAACTTCCTCCAGCTTTTTGGCATAACGCGATGTTAGCTCGCCATCTGGCAAAGATGCCGGATTATCAGTTATCAACGAAAAGCTTATTTCATAATAACCACGCTTTACGCGTTGCGTGTTAACAAATATTACCGGTAACTGGTAGAGTCGTGAATATCTTTCAGGACCGTGCAAAAACGCTGTTTCACGTCCCATGAAATTTACCCAGTATGACCGCGATGCATTGGAGGGACTTTGATCGGCAATAAGAAAAAAAGCGGTTGTCTTTGCAGCGTATGTTTTAAACAGTCTGGCTGTTTCATAGATAGATCTCATGGAAATACCTGTTCGTGAACGGTTCTTTTTTACCCATCGGTCTGCAAACTTATTGCTTAAAGGTTTATACAAAACAATAACCCGCTTATAATCGAACTGTAAAGGAATAGATAGTCCTCCCCATTCCCAGTTACCATAATGACCGGGAAGCAAAACAACACTTTTCCCGGCTTCCAGATAAGGTGTCAGAAATTCCAGATTTACAAATTTATGTCTGGCTTTAACCTGCTTGTCAGACATGGAAAAAGCTTTAACTCCTTCAATAAGAATATCTGTCAGATTTTTATAACTCCGGCTTACCAATTTCTTTTGCTCAGCTTCAGACAACTCAGGAAAACAGTTGCGGATATTTTCTTCCACTACCTTCCGGCGATAGCCAATAATATGGTACAATACAAAACGCAGGATGTCAGAAATAACATACAATACACGGAAAGGAATTAATCCCAGAAGAAAAATGAAAAATGCCAGAATTATGGTTAGTAAAAAATTCATGCGGCAAACTTAAGATATATTTTAAAAAGAGGAGGGAAAACCGAACTTTTCATTCTTCTGTAAAAACCTGTTTCACCAGAGACAACGGCACAGTCTCAAAGTAATAATTATGTGCATGCACCCCGACAACATCTTTTTTCATAATCTCTTCCACAGGTTTGGGCTGCTCCCGGAGAAAACGCTGTAATCTTTTCGGGGTTATCTTTGTTGTATCAATCTTTTTCCTGTTTTCTGCCAACACATAAACCGGCTTGTGAAAATGTCTGAAAATAAGTGCCAAAGGAAGTGTTCCCGTTTTATTCAGGAAAGCGTTATCCCAAAGTAAATCTGCGCCAAATACGGCAAAATCAATATTTACCATAAATTTTGAAACAGCATCCTCGTGAAAAACATGAACATCGAAACCATGATTTTTCAGAAATTCTGCCTGTATTATTCCTTCGTCGGCCGGCGAAGAAACGGTTTGCCAGACCGCAGGAAAAATTTTCCTGTCGGCCATTACCCCGAACAGGTTTTGAATGGCCGAACTGTTGCTGTGTACCAGTATATTTTTCCCGGAGGGAGAAAGGTTTTTCAAAAAATTTTCGGAGGCTTTCTGCTGCGAATATTTCCAGTTGCGTTGGTATTGACTTACAAATGCTGCTAACTTATGCCCCTTTAAAGGATGGTTTTCCTCGACAAATAATTTCAGCTTATTTACAAAATGATACAACAATGCAAAATGAGGAAAATGTTGTTCCAGCCTTTCCAGCTGCTTTAAAAACGGAGATATTTCATAAGATTCATCTGCACGGCAAAATGCCAAAAGCTCCTGCTGTACCCGAAACAAAATTTGTCCGGAACCGGAAAGATTATCGTGTAAGACTCCTGAAAAAATATCTTTTACCATTGTAAATTTCAAAATACTCTACAGAGCATTGGGAAATACAATTGTTATTATTTCCCGGTACGCTTTTTCTCTCTTGCTTCCAAAAACTTTTCTATCAATGCTTTGTCTTTCCATCCATCAATTAAATGTATCAAAGCCAGGCCCGGCGAATGAAACATCATGCGCGGTCCCGAATAACGCATTACCTCTTTAATCTGCGCTTTTTTCTGTTGCGAATAACAGTGAATGGTACAATTTTTACAAGTAGGTTTGTCTTCTCCAAAAACACATTTCTTCACGCGCAAAAAAGCATAATCGCGCAAAGCCTGGCAATCGGGGCAGAGGTCTTTACCCGTTGTTCCGTGATGTTCATGGCAATATAACCGTATCATCTCCTCTACCGTTCTTTTTTCACGCAGTATTCTGGCTTTCTTTCTGTCCATACTCTTCTCTGCTTTTGCGGCTGCAAAGTTATTGAAAAATCCGGTTGCCGGAAAATTAAGCCCGTTGTAAACTCAACTATTCTTCCCGGAAAAGGGATTCCCTTTTATCTTTTTGCTAACTTGCACTCAAATTTTAAATACACAAAAAAATGGAAATAAAAAATGTAACCATTTTAGGAGCCGGCGTTTTAGGCTCTCAAATTGCCTGGCAATCCGCTTTTTACGGATTTCGCGTCACCGTTTATGATATTGATGACAAAGCTCTTGAAGCAGCTGAAAAAAAGCATCAGGAATACGCTTCCTATTTCAAAGCAAAACGCAATGCTTCCGATGAAGCTATTCAAAATACTTTTGCACGGCTTTCGTATACGCTCAATCTGGAAGAAGCCGTGAAAGATGCCGACATTACCAGTGAATCGGTACCCGAAGTGCTGGACATAAAAAAAGATTTTTACCGAAAACTGGCGGATGCAGCACCTGAAAAAACAATTTTCACCACCAATTCTTCGCTTATGGTTCCCAGCCAGTATGCAGCAGAAACCGGACGGCCGGAAAAATTTCTTGCCATGCATTTTGCCAATCCTATTTGGGATGCCAATATTGCTGAAATTATGGGACATCCGGGTACAGACAAAAATATTTTCGATGAGGTAGTGACTTTTTCCAAAGCCATTGGCATGGTTCCCATACCACTTTTTAAAGAACAAAGCGGCTATGTCATTAACACACTGCTGTCACCTTTGCTGGCTGCCGCAGGAAATTTGTTTTTTAATGGCGTGGCTGATTACAAAACCATCGACAAAACGTGGATCATCAGCACAGGAGCCAAGTCGGGTCCATTCGGCATCATGGATTTGGTAGGAATGCAAACCATGTATCATGTGATGATGCTGAAAGCAAAACAAATGAACGATGCAGAGGCCATGAAAAGGGCTGAAGCCATCAAAACCAACTTTATTGATAAGGGAAAAATGGGTATCAGCAGCGGCGAAGGATTTTACAAATATCCCAACCCGGAATACCAGTCGCCTGACTTTTTGAAATAGGGAGACCTCTCATTGCTTTAGAATTAGTTCCCGGTAGTTTGCTGCAAATTAAAAGCTTAATTCCCTGCCGATACCCCTGACAGTTTGCAGTGGGGAAGCCCCTAAAATAATAGGCGTATCTGAACATATATAAGAAGTTGTATGCAAGGCTATAAAGATAGCTATTTTGATAATTTGACTAGAAAAATGAAATAATAATTGGATAAGAAAAGCTCATTGAATAAAGTTTGGTGCAAGAAAAAAAATAGTTTTTGCCCGCCCGCTTCTGCCCTTCGGGACAGTCAGGGAAGCCGACCCACAATAGCACATTTACAAATCGCACTTGCGCCAACCCACGACCAAAATTTGTAAAAGAGTTATTTTGCCTTTCACTCCTATCTAATTAATGGCAATAATTATTATTTGCTGCCGTAATATAGTTTTACTATCTTTGTTCTTTAAAGAATTTTATTATCGAAGATAAAAAGTTACATATTGAGCAATTAGAAGATAGATTTAAGAAAGCTGATTACTTTACGACAAAAGAAATTAGTGAATTTTATCTTTCATTTGACCCTCTTGTTAAAAAGACTACTATAAATTGGAGAGTATATGCCTTAATTCAAAAAGGGGTATTAACTCGCATTGGGCGAGGTAAATTTTGTTTAGGTTCTAATAATATATTTTCACCGGAATTAAACAGAAAAGAAAAGGTAATATACAACAAACTAAAGTCTGAGTTCCCATTTGTTGAGATTTGTGTTTGGAATACAAAAATATTGAACGAGTTTATGCAACATCAACCTGGCAATTTTCAGATAATAGTTGAAGTTGAAAAGGAAGTAACTCAATCTGTTTTTTATTTTCTCAAAGAATTGAATTATCCTGTCTTCATAGAGCCAACAGAGGAAATATTAGAAAAGTATTTGCCCACAGATAAGGAAGCAATAATAATTAAATCTTTAGTGTCAGAATCACCACTACAAGAAATTGGCAATATTAGAACAGTAACTATTGAGAAATTATTGGTAGATATTTTTTCTGATACAATTATTTTTTCGGCTCAACAAGGTGCTGAACTTCGAACTATTTTTCAAGAAGCATTTAACAAATATACTGTTAACCACAGTAAGATGCTTCGATATGCAAGTAGAAGAAGAAAAAAAGAAAGTTTTCAAGAGTATTTAAGCACAATTCAAATTTACGGCAGCAAAATAGATAATGTTGCCAAATTATAGAATATGATAGATAAGAGTAAAATAAATATAGATTGGATTAGTCAAGTATCTAAACGGAACCGGAAAGCTGACAAAATTTTGGTTGAAAAGGTTATTCGTGCTTTACTATTGCTTGAAGGCTTAGTAGTGCACGAAATTCCTTTTGTATTTAAAGGAGGTACAGCATTAATGCTACATCTAAATTCTTCAAAAAGGCTATCCATTGATATCGATATCATTTTGCCCGAAGAAGTTGAAGGGTTTGAAGATATTCTTAAAAAAGTTGTCGCTGAACAAGGTTTTACGAAATTAGAGTTACAACATAGGAGTACTAATACTAAAATCAAAAAAGAACACTACAAATTTTTCTATACTCCAATACACAAGTCGAATAAAGAGGAAGAATATGTGCTTCTTGATATTCTTTTTGAAGAGGTTGGCTATGCGAATGTAATTGAGATTCCGATACAATCATCTTTTGTGCCAATTGAGGGAGACCCAATTACAGTAAAAGTTCCATGTTTGGAAGATATGCTGGGTGATAAACTTACAGCTTTTGCTCCAAATACTACCGGCATACCCTATTTCAAGAAGAAAGACAGCATGAGTATGGAAATCATTAAGCAGCTTTACGATATTGGAAATCTATTTGATGTTGCAAACGATTTAGAAATAATTAAATCTACCTTTTTGACATTTGCTAAAGCTGAATTGACATACAGAGCTATAAATGGGCTAACAGCTAATGATGTATTGGAAGATATCTTTCAAACATCATTGAATATTGTGACAAGAGGTGCTGATGGCAAAGGGGACTTTGAACAACTACAGCTCGGAATTAGAAGAATTACCGGCTTCATATTTTCTGAGAGCTTTCATTTAGAAAAAGCTATTATAATAGCATCAAAAACGGCATACATTTCAACACTTATCAAAGAAGATGCAGATGTAATTGAGAAATTTGAAAATCCCAAATTATTGAAAGATTGGCAGATTGGGGAACCTTTGAATAACAAGCTAAACAAATTGAAGAAATCAAATCCGGAAGCTTTCTTCTATTGGTTTAAAATTTACGAACTTATTAAACAGGCAAAATAAATGGGAAGGTCAACAGTACATTACGCAGATAACAAAACCAATAATGCTTTAAAAAAGCTTCATAATAAATTGCGGCCGGCGGGAACGCCTGTACAACGAGTCGAATATATTATTGAATTACTTTTACTTCGCATATTTGAAACAAAGATTAAACAAGACGATGAGTTTAAACCGCTTAGGAAACTTTTTTCGTCCAACTATAAATGGAAGAATCCGAAAACAGGGAAAGAAGAATCAAATGAAAATCGCTTGTTTTCTTTCCTGCCAACAGTTTCAAACAATCAAATACTTACTGAATTAAATGATAATTTCTTTCCTTTCTATTCAAGTATTATGAATAGTGCAAGGCAAGCATTTAATGGAAACCTTCCGCAAAAAGTAC
>WFNG01000038.1 GCA_015488735.1 Bacteroidales bacterium
AATATTATCAGGAACAAAATTCCTACCTTTGCCCTATGAATTATAAAGAAACCATCCAATGGCTATTTGACCAATTACCTATGTATCAGCGCGTAGGACAAGCCGCTTACAAAGCCGACCTTTCTAACACAAAAGTCCTGCTGGCACAGCTCGGTCAACCACAGGAAAATTTTAAAGCCATCCACGTGGCCGGAACCAATGGCAAAGGTAGCGTAGCACATATTATTGCTTCCGTTTTGCAGCAGGCAGGTTACAAAACCGGGCTGTACACTTCACCACATCTGCGCGACTTTCGTGAACGTATCAGGGTAAACGGTGAAATGATTCCCAGAGAAAAGGTAACTGAATTTGTTAGGAATTATCACAATGATTTTGAGAAGATTAAACCCTCATTTTTTGAAATGACCGTAGGGATGGCTTATCAATATTTTGCCGAAGAAAAGGTGGATTTTGCCGTACTTGAAACAGGTATGGGCGGACGGCTCGATTCCACCAACATTTCAAATCCGGTACTTTCCATTATTACCCACATCGACTACGACCATACGCAATTTCTGGGTGATACGCTGGAAAAAATCGCTGCAGAGAAAGCAGGAATCATTAAAAAAGGTATTCCGGTGGTTATCGGACGCAGACAAAAAGAGACTACTCCAGTTTTTGAAAAAGCAGCCAAAGACAAAAACACATGCCTTATTTTTGCAGAAGACCATTTTGAACTACGCAAGGTAGAGACCGGCCACCCGTTGGAGAAACATTATGATATCTGGACGGGAAACAAACTCTATCTCGAAAATGTGAACAGTCCGCTGTTGGGAAATTATCAGATGGAAAATATCACCACTGCATTGCAAAGTATCGTTGAGTTGGAGCAATCAGGAGCCATAAGTATTGAAAGAGAAACCCTTCGCAAAGGATTGGAAAATACCGTTGCAAATACCCATTTGCTTGGACGGTGGCAGATTATCAACAAAAACCCGTTAACCATTGCTGATACCGGCCACAACCGCGATGGGCTGCTCGCTATCCGTGAGCAGCTACAGGAAACCGATTATGACCGTTTGCATTTTGTCCTCGGCATGGTCGCCGACAAAGACCACGATGAAGTTTTGTCGTTATTACCGCAGAATGCAACCTATTATTTCTGTAAAGCAGACATTCCCCGCGGGCTGGATGCCGAAATTCTAAAGGAAAAAGCATTCAAAGCCGGACTTAATGGCAGCAGCTATCCTTCGGTAATGCATGCCTACAACTCGGCGGTAAACAATGCCGGCCCGCACGATTTGGTTTTTGTCGGTGGCAGCACTTTTGTAGTGGCAGAGGTGATTTAGTATTTACTTGAAATATGATAGATCAACAATCAAAATTATACACCATCTTTATTCATCTAAATGGCTTGAAGTCAGAAGCCAGAAGTCAGAAGACGAAACCAAACAATTTGAAAACATAATACACAGGTCATGGAAAACGAACAGACAGCCGGGCAATTCAGGAAAAATATCCAAATCGGTACTACCGTGGAAATAGTGCAGAAAAAAGATCAACGCAGCGGTGTACTCACAGAAGGAATTGTTAAAAGAATCCTCACTAAATCACCAAAACACACCCGTGGGATAAAAGTCATGCTGGATACAGGCGAAGTTGGCCGGGTGAGAAATATTTTACCGGAATAAACATCAGGAAAACAACTCACCTCTTCTTTCTTTAGCAAGAGAAAAATTCTAAATTAAGTATTTCCCGTAATTTTATGGCTTTACTGAATGGGCTATTCATTGATTTTATACCTTTGCAAACGTTTTAGATTATAATGAATAAAATCCTATACAAATGAGCATTAAACACAATAAGGCAGATATTCTCAATAGCCTGGGAATTGAAGCTGTTAATCCGGGTGTGTGCACCGGTACAGAATGGATAAAAACAGAAGGCGACATCACAACATCTTATTCTCCCATCGACGGAAAAGAGATTGCCAAAGTAAGAAACGCCACGCTGGAAGACTACGAAACAGTTATCAGTAAAGCCGAAGCTGCTTTTAAAGAGTGGCGTAAGGTTCCGGCTCCCATACGGGGAGAACTGGTTCGCCAAATCGGGCTGGCACTGCGTGAGAACAAAGAGTATCTCGGCGCACTGGTTACCCTCGAAATGGGTAAAATTTACCAGGAAGGCATGGGTGAAGTTCAGGAAATGATTGACATCTGCGACTTTGCCGTGGGACAATCCCGCCTGATTAACGGTACCAACCTGCAATCGGAACGTGTAAACCATCGCCTCTCCGAACAATACCAACCGCTCGGAATCGTGGGACTGGTTACCTCTTATAACTTTCCGGTAGCCGTGTGGGCATGGAACAGTGCACTGGCTATTATTGCCGGTGATGTGGTTGTATGGAAACCTTCTTCAAAAACACCACTCACAGCCATTGCAACCCACCGAATCATTACAAAAGTACTGAAGGACAACAACGTGCCGGAAGGCGTTTTCAACCTTGTGGTTGCCAAATCTTCGGTTATGGGCGATAACTTCCTGGGTGACAAACGTGTTCGCCTGCTTTCTGTTACCGGTTCAACGGCCGTGGGAAAACGTGTAGGCGGCATCGTGGGTAAACGTCTCGGTAAAACCATCCTCGAACTGGGCGGAAACAATGCTGTTATCATTGCTCCCAGCGCTGACATTCAAATGGCGGTTATGTCCACCGTTTTTGGTACAGTCGGAACTGCCGGACAACGCTGTACCACAACACGGCGGGTGATTATCCACGAAGATATTTATGACGAAGTACGTGACAAATTTATTGCAGCCTACAAGAACGTTGTTCCCCGTATCGGGAATCCTCTTGACGAAGATTATCTTGTGGGGCCGCTGATTGACAAATTCTCAGTAGAATTATTCAGCAACGCTGTAAATAAAGTTCAGGAAGAGGGCGGTAAAGTGCTCTTTGGCGGTGAAGTATTAAGTGGTAAAGGTTTCGAATCGGGCAACTACGTGGTTCCCTGTATTGCCGAAGCAGAAAATCATTTCAAAATCGTGCAAGAGGAGACTTTTGCTCCCATTGTATATTTCATTAAATACAAAGGTGATATCACGAATGCCATTGCAATACAAAATGATGTACCCCAGGGACTTTCTTCTGCCTGCTTTACCCTCGATATGCGCGAAGCCGAAACATTCCTCTCCTACGCAGGCTCCGATTGTGGCATTGCCAATGTGAACCTCGGTACTTCCGGAGCCGAAATCGGTGGAGCCTTTGGTGGCGAAAAAGACACCGGTGGCGGCCGCGAATCCGGCTCGGATGCATGGAAAATTTACATGCGCCGCCAGACCAACACCATTAACTTCGGTACGGATTTACCACTTGCACAGGGAATCAAATTCGATATTTAAATTTTTTCACAGAGCTGCCTCTCTTCATTACAGGGCAGCTCTTTTTTTTAAACATTTAAAACTTTTTCTATGAAAATTAAAACATTTATTATCCTGTTAGTTGGCGCTTTTATGTTCAACTTTCAGGCTTTTGCCCAAAAAGCAGACACAACAGCCAAAAAAGAAGTCAAAGGCTACCATTTTACCGACGTGGTTGTGGTTCCGCACACACCCATTAATAATCAATACATGTCCGGAACCTGCTGGGATTTTTCCGGAATGGAATTTGTACAAGATGAAATTCTGCGTACTACCGGTAAAAAATATAATTTGTCGGAAATGTTCAATGTTTATCACCAATATTCAGGCAGGGCCATCAAATATGTCCGTTTACACGGGAAAATGGGATTTGGCCCGGGTGGAGAAACTACGGATGTGATGTGGATTATTAAACATTATGGCATGGTCCCTGATTCGGTTTACACCGGAATGGATTACGGAACGAAGCTTCCGGTACAAATGGAAATGGATAAAGTATTGAAAAATTACGTAGATGCCATTGTTTCTGATCCGAACCACAAACTCACCACAGCATGGCATAAGGGCTTCAATGCAGTTATGTCATCCTATTTGGGTAAGCTGCCCGAGACTTTTAAATACAATGGAAAAACTTATACTCCGGAAAGTTTTAGGGATATGACCGGTTTTAACCCGGATAATATTGTTCCCGTTACATCCTTTATGGCCCATCCTTATTTCAAGAAATTTCCCATAGTCGTTCGCGATAACTGGAGATGGATTCCCTACAATAATGTTCCTATGAAAGATCTGCTGGTCATCATCAACAATGCACTGAAAAACGGTTATACTGTTGTTTGGGGAGCCGATGTCAGTAACAAAGGTTTCAACTGGAAGAAAGGAGTAGCATTTGTCCCTGACCAACACCCAAAATTAACCGGAAAAGCTTTGAAAGAATGGAATTCCCTGAGTCGTAAACAGAAAGATAAGAGACTTTACAATGCCGATTCTATCGTACAGGAAGCGACTATTACTCCTGAAATGAGGCAAAAAGATTATAATAATTATACAACTACCGATGACCACGGAATGTTGTTCGTTGGTATTGCCCACGACCAAAACGGAAAAACTTTCTATAAAGTCCAGAATTCATGGGGTACCCATCAGAAATATCATGGATATATTTATGTCTCACCCGCTTATGTTGAATTAAATACCACAACCATTAGCGTGAATAAAGCTGCAATCCCCAAAGATCTTCGCAAAAAAATGGGTATCAAAAAATAACCTGACAATCGCAACAAAAACAGTGCGCCAACCGGCACACTGTTTTTGTTTATAAACGACTTGCTTCAGTATTTTTAATTTGAGACTATCTTTTTTGGATAAGCTCGACTTTTTCATAAAGCTAAATTATCTAATGCAATGAAAATAAAATCGTTACTTTTCGTGTTGATTGCTTCAATGGTTTTTAGCACAACAAGCTTTGCCCAGTCAAACAAAACAAATCCAAAAAAAGCCGACCAGGGATACCATTTCACTGATGTAGTGGTAGTTCCCCATACGTCTGTGAAGAACCAATACAGATCCGGAACATGTTGGGACTATTCAGGAGTGGGACTGGTTGAAGCTGAATTGTTACGCACAACCGGCAAAAAATATAACTTATCGGAAATGTTCAATGTCTATTATCAGTATTCAGACAGGGCCATTAAATACGTCCGTTTACACGGAAAAATGATGTTAGGTCCTGGCGGAGAAACTACTGATGTGTTGCGGATTATAAAAAAGTACGGCATGGTTCCGGATTCGGTTTACAGTGGAATGCAATACGGAACAAAGTTACCGGTTCAGGGAGAAATGGACAAAGTTTTGCAAAACTATGTAGATGCCGTTGTTTCAGATCCGAACCATAAGCTTACCACCGCATGGCACAAGGGCTTCGATGCGGTTATGACATCTTATATGGGAAAGATACCCGAGACTTTTAAATATGGCGGGAAAACTTATACTCCGCAAAGTTTCAGGGATATGACCGGTTTTAACCCTGATAATATCATACCCGTTACATCTTTCATGGATCACCCTTATTATACAAAATTTCCCATTGCTATTCCCGACAACTGGACATGGGCTTCCTACATTAATGTTCCCATGAAAGACCTGCTCGACATTATCAACAATGCACTGAAACAGGGGTACTGTTTAGCCTGGGATGCAGATGTCAGTGATAACGGTTTCAACTGGAAAAAGGGGGTGGCATTCATACCTGACAAACATCCTGAGTTAGAGGGAAAAGCGCTGAAAGAGTGGAACAGTTTAAGCCGTAAGCAGAAAGAAAAGAAACTTTACAATGCCGATTCCATTGTACAGGAAGCTACTATTACTCCTGAAATGAGACAAAAAGATTATGATAATTATGCAACTACCGATGACCATCTTATGCTAATCGTAGGCATTGCCCATGACCAGAAAGGGAATGTCTTTTACAAGATTAAAAACTCATGGGGAACGCATCAGAAATACCACGGTTATTTCTATGCTTCCAAAGCTTATGTTGAATTGCAAACAATCAGTATTGCTGTTAACAAGGAGGCCATCCCGAAAAAACTTAGAAAAGAGATGGGAATAAAATAATTCTCCGTTTTTCAAAAGCACATGAAAAGCCGGGCAAAATTATTGTCCGGCTTTTTTTAATGTCTGTCAGCTGACTTTCTTCCGAACATCTTCCAGTGCTGTTTGCGTCCCAAAGACATGCAGCAGGTCGCCCTGACGCAGATAAGTTTCACCATGCGGGATAAAGGAGGACTTGTCGCGCGTAATCATCATCAGGATGGCGCCACTGTGAAAAGCTATTTCTTTCAAATGTCTCCCATCCACCTCCTTACTTGTAACAGCAACTTCTTCAACGCTGTAGTTTTCAAAGCTTTCCACCAAATCATGGTAGGTTGTAGGCCTAAGGATAAGATTCTCTATAGCCGTTGCCATTACGCCGTGCAAGTCAACAGGCTCAACACCCAAACGATTTAATTTCTCCACACAGGGCATTTTACAGGCGCGCATGATAATACGCTCGTGCAACAGTTCGTTGCGCAAGAAGCTGGCAATCTCATAATTTTTTTCATCATTTCCCGTTTCGACCACCACGTAATTTTCCGATGTCAAACCAAGCTTTTTATATATAGTTCCATCCGCTCCATCGCCCCTGACAGCCAACAATCCTTTGCTTTTTATTTCCTGAAAACGGAATTTATCTTTCTCAATGATAACCACCCGTTTACCATGCACATTCATACGGCGGGCCAACAAAACGCCGGTACTGCTTCCCCCCACAATCAGCGTTTTGGTACCAGCGGAAAGTTTAACGGGATTAATCCAGTTAAAAATAACCGGCGAGAACAAACAGGTCAGCACCGCCATAAGGATAAAACTTGCATTGATACCGGGAGTAATCACGCCAAGCTGCAAACCAATGGCTGACGCAGCAATAATCAGGCTTAACCTTGAAGACATCAGGAAACCTGCTGCCATGGCTTTTTTCCTTCCAAAAACACGTACCCACAGCAGAGAGGGAATTATCTTTATAAGAAAAAGTGTCAGCAACAACAAACCGAGAAAACCAACCAGCGACCGGTCAAATTCGAGTAATGCACGGGGATCAAACTGCATCCCGACCATAATGAAGAAAATCGGGATAAAAAAGCCGTAGCCCATGCCGTCCAGTTTTATCATTAAAACCGAGCGCTCTTTGTGTAACAATGTGGATAAAATCAGTCCGCTGAGGAATGCACCAAGCAAAACAATCTCTTCGCCAATGTATTGCGAAAGCACCACAAAAGCTAAAATCATCACAATAGAGCCGCGAACTCTGATTTGTGATGCGGCATGTGAAAGCTGAAAAGCCAGCCTTTTAAGAAAAGTTACCCTCTTCACACGGCTTCCCATGAGGTAAAAGACATAAAACACAACAAACAGTATCAGAATATACAGCAACTCTATTTTAAATCCGTTTTTTATGATAAAAGCTGTGAAAGTGAAAAGAATGATACTCAGGATATCCGCAAGGGCAGCCGCGATAAGAATCATCTGTCCGAAACGCATGGAGAGTTCCCCGCGTCCTTTCAAAACGGGTAAAACAATTCCAACCGAAGTCGTCCCCATTATCAGTGCAAAGTACCAGACATGTGGAATATCAATCATCTTCGCCAGCAAAAGCGTTGCTCCGTAAGCCATAAGGATAGCTATTAGAAAATGAGCAATTCCCACAAACAAAGGATTGGCCACAAAACGGGAATAGTTCAGCTTTCGTTTGGGAAAAGAGGCAATAATCTGATCCACATCAATTTCCAATCCGCTGAGAAACATGAGAAAGATAAATCCGGACAAGGCGAGAAATTCCAGAATATGGAAACTGCCGGCAGCGTGGTTGGTCAAAACAAAATGGCCGAGCAAATAGCCAAAAACAATTTCAACAATAACCGAAGGAACTTTCCTTAGCCTTAACAAAGATAAAAGAACAGGCGTTAACCAGGCCACGGTTGCAACCAAAAGCAACGGATAATAATCGAAATGAAAGGATAAACTAAGCAGCATAAACGGTAATTGACATAAGAAACCCGGAGAAATTTACACTGGCTAAGATAGGGAAATTTACACAACCTTTTTCCCACATAAAGCTTTATGGATGTTCATAAATTTTCTTAATATATTTTCATCAGAAGAAAATCAGCGATAGATTTTCCCTTATCTTTGCTTTTCGGTAACACATAAATTATGTTAGCGAACCACATCTTTCAAAACCACATTCAGCCTGCTTCCTTCCGGGAAGAAGTTATTCATTTTTCAGACGGTTCTTCACCGTCTTTTTTTTTGTTTTTTATTCTTAAAATCCAACTTCCATGATTCATTTAAAAAACCGGAGTCTGGTCTCCATCACCGATTACAGCAAAGAAGAGATACTGAAAGTTCTCGACATTGCCGAAGGTTTTGAAAAAGACCAGCGACAAAAAATTCTCACAAACCACGTCATTGCCTCGTTGTTTTTTGAGCCATCCACACGCACAAGGCTCAGCTTTGAAAGTGCTGTGCAATACCTTGGCGGCAGTATAATCGGCTTTGCCAGTGCAGGAACCTCCAGCGTTAAAAAAGGCGAATCGCTGAAAGACACCATTCTGACGGTAAGCAACTATTCAGACCTCATCGTTATGCGAAACCCGCTGGATGGCAGTGCACGGTTTGCCAGCGAAGTGTCTCCGGTACCCATCATCAATGCCGGCGACGGTGCCAACCAGCATCCCACCCAGTGTCTGCTCGATTTATATTCCATTCGCAAAACACAAGGTACGCTGGAGAATATTCACATTGCCCTCGTGGGCGATTTAAAATATGGCCGCACCGTCCATTCGCTGGTGCAGGCACTGAGCCTTTTTAACGCCACCTTCCATTTGGTTTCTCCCGAATCGCTCAAACTTCCCAGCGGCGTAAAGAAATGGATTAAAGATGCGGGACTGGAATATTATCAATACACGGAATTGTCGGATGTCATTCCAGTAGCCGATATCATTTACATGACCCGTATCCAGGGCGAACGATTCCCTGACCCCATGGAATACGAAAAGGTCAAAAATTCTTACATACTGAATAACGACATTTTGGAAAAATCGAAAGAGACCATGCGTATACTTCATCCGCTGCCCCGCGTGAACGAAATCAGCGAAGAGGTAGATGACAACCCCAAAGCTTACTATTTCCAACAGGCAAAAAACGGTGTTTATGTCCGTCAGGCACTCATTGCCGCCATTCTCGGATTAAAAGATTAAAAAAACGGCTTAAAATTCATTAACATGAAAGACAAAAGAACAGAATTAAAAGTTTCGGCCATCCGCAGCGGTACGGTCATCGATCATATTCCGGCAGAAAACACTTTCCGCGTTTTTGCCATGCTCAACCTGGAGAATAGTACCGATCATGTTTACTTCGGCACCAATCTGGAAAGCAAGAAGCTGGGGAAAAAGGGAATAATTAAAATCAGTAACATCTTCTTCAAGCCTGAGGAAATCAGCAAGATAGCCCTCGTTGCCCCCCATGCCACGCTCATCGAGATAAGAGATTACGAAATAGTCAAAAAAGAACAGGTACTGCTTCCCGAAGAAATTCAAAAGATTGTGAAGTGCGTCAACCCGAAATGCGTTACCAACAACCAAAATGTACCGACGTACTTTAAAGTTATTTCCGACCATCACGGAAAAATGAAGTTGGCCTGCCGCTATTGCGAAAAGACCATGAGCATGGAGGATATTGAGTTTGTGTAAGCCTTCCAAAATCAATTGATATTGAGAAAAGATGGTTGTAAAAAAGTATCCCCAATTTCTCCTATCTTTGTATTTTTGCAGACAATGAAAGCAAAATTATTCATACTATTTTTTGTTGCTCTGGTTTCCACACAAGTCCTGCAGGCGCAAAATATCGAACAGGATACTGAAACAACCGGAAAAACAATTCTCAAGCCTGACATCCGGCTCTCTCTCGGCTCTTCACTTTCTACATTATATCCGGGAATGAATGGTTTCAGCACCTGGATTGCTCCGGAAATCAGCATGCCCATCAACAAGAAATGGACGCTAGACGCAGGTATTGCCTATACGAATTTCACCCTGTCGGGCATACCACAAATATCCGGCTATGGCAGCCCGGTACAGAATTACGGCTCAGTATATGTAAAAGGCCGCTATCAGGTAAATAACAAGCTTTCCATCATTGGGTTAGCCTATAAGACTTTAAACCTTTCACCGCATAAATCTAAAAACAAGGTTAATCCTCGTGCCATTGATTTTAGCAACAGTGGCGCCATGATTGACATAGATTACAAGGTAAATAGTCATTTTAGGATTAATGCTGCCTTTTCAGTGGAACGATATCATTACAACCCCTATACGCCGTATGTATTACCTGGTTTTGGAAGAGGCTATTATACTGCTCCTGCAGGGCCTGCTGTTCCGGGAGGATTTTATCAAGGTTTTTGATTTCTGCAACCTTTTTCTGTTAGCGTTGTAATATCCCCTTAAAAAAAGGGCAAACTACCGTAAAAAAATATAAAGAAACACCTGCAACCGGTCACATCAATTATACAATTTCCAGCTTACACCAAGGTAAAAACCACCATCGGCCCCCGGATATCCGGGAGAGTTGTAATAATAGTTGTTTCCCAAAAAACCCAGTAAATTTTTTCCCTGCAAAAAGAAACGGAAGCTTTTTATTTTCATGGATGCATATGCATCGAGATAAAGATAATTGCCTATTTTTTTATTATTCTGAATATAGAACGCCCTAATCTCAGGCATGTAAGCATCTGCATAATAACTGGTGTAATAAGAAAGCTGAAAGCCTGTTTGTAAATGTGCTGCCCCTTTGAAAATCCATTTCTTAAAATAAAGATTCATTTTTCCCGTCAGCTCAGGTAAATGCAGAAAAGAGGTCATTGTCGTTGTCTGGTAAACCGCTCGCAGGTTAATACCAAAATAATGCAGAGGAATAGTCCCGGCAACATAAATCTGCATAACACTTCCCGGATTGGCAGCCTGTTGCGGGTAAACCGTATCATTAAAGAAAGTATAATTTCCCAGTGTCTGTAATGTAATCCCGGATCGAATAGTCTTATAACGATACTCACCGGTAAGGCTAAGCACTCGCTCTTTTCGCAGGTTTAGCTTCCAGTTAAAACGATTGGAACGATATTCCGAAAAATACCAGGCAGGTTGTCTGTTAACAAACATAACACGAAAATAAAGTTGCCCGACATTTTTTGTCACAGATCCCAAATATTGCAAAAGACTTCCTTCAATTTTAAAATCTCCAGTGTTATATCCTCCAAGAACCATTTCTGCTGACGCATTTAAAAAACTACGCTGGAAAAGTTTCAATGCAATACCACCAAATGGACTCAGCTGATTATCAATACGCTTCGCTGAATCATAAGGGAGTGTCTGGGCAATATGGTCATAATTAGCACCGAAATAAGCGCGAAAGACCTGGCTCAGTTTATCCTGATTGTAGGCAAGGGAAGACCAAAGAATACGATTTCTTATTTTTATTTGATAAACAGAATCATAGGTATTTACAGTGTCAAACACAACAGGAAAGTTTTTATAAAAAGATGTGTCAGCCGAAGCCTGGTCAGTATAAAGCATCTGGTTTCTCTGGTAGAGAAAAGAATAGGAAATGCTCCCACCGGCAAGTTTTCGGGGGGTGGAATCGTTTCTCATACCAGGTTTTTGTAAGTTAAATGTTTGCCCCACATAAAATCCTGAAGATTTTACCATGTTCCTGCCTGTTTTTAATGCTACGGGTATTACCCTGCGGTCTTTTTCCAAATTTAAATTGAAAAGACTGTCCACCGTAATTCCTCCGTTTTCACGGGCAACCACCTTGTTATGAAGATAATTTGCAACTATGGCATAACGGTTATTTTTGGTATGATAACGGTTTGTGAAATAAACATACTTATCATCAGATTTACTGTTCGTGTACAATCCGGGAGAATTCACAAGATATAACTCAGCACCAAAAGTAAACTGTTTGGACATTTTACGCGAAAAAGTTACGCCCAGAATTTGTGCCTTTTTTGGCCCCATTACGTATTGCAATTGCGTATAAGGACGCATAAGTTTGTAATACTTCACCTGGTCATTGTAACACATGTAAGGTGCAAAAACACGGGACTTCGTTACGTAGCCAACAGAAACAGCCGGTGTAAAAACCCGGTTGTAAGAAGCAAGGCCGATGTTACTCAACGTATTGTACATACGATTTCCCTTATGGATAGGATTATATTGATTAAAATCGGTGAGTGTTGTATCTACATAGGTGAGCTTACCGGCTTTCAGACTATCCAGTGAACCGGTAAAATAATAAACCGATGTACTGTCCGGTTTTACTGAAGTAGTATCGTGTGAAAGAATAGCCGAGTCACTTTGTGCAGCAGCAGGCATTACCTGTATAAAGAACAGCACAAAAAAAAACAAAAAATAAAATTTCCCTTTAAAAACGGTCACAATTGGTATGTTTATATTTCGATGGCCAAAATTAGGGAAAAAGGGATTAAAAATCGTGAAATATCGATTTTATGTCAGAGAGTCTGTTCCTCAGCAAATGGTCTGCCAGAACCAGTGCTGCCATAGCTTCCACAATAGGCACTGCGCGTGGCACTACAGTAACATCATGACGTCCCTTACCTTCGAGGACTATTTCATTTCCTTCTGCATCAACCGTAGTCTGGTCTTTCATAAGGGTAGCAATGGGTTTAAAAGCCACCTTAAAAAAAATATCATTACCGTTGGAAATGCCCCCCTGGATTCCTCCTGACCGGTTTGTTTGCGTGGTAAGCCTGTCGTTCTGTTTTACAAACAAATCGTTATGTTCGGAGCCTTTCATACCCGCGGCACTAAAACCGGAGCCAATTTCAAAACCTTTCACTGCATTGATGCTCAGCATAGCTTTTCCCAAATCAGCATGCAATTTATCAAAAACCGGTTCCCCCAATCCCACAGGGACACCCCTCACAACGCAAAAAATAGTCCCGCCTAACGTATCACCTTCTTTGGCCGTCTTTTCCAGAAGACGTAACATTTTATCTGTCGTTTCTTTATCAGGACACCGCATGGGAGATTCTTCGATTTTGGAAAAATCAATAGTTTCATAGTTTCCCGGAAGGGTAACCTCCCCTATACTATTCACGTAAGCCTCAATCTTAACGCCGGCTTCTTTCAGCAACAATTTGGCAAAAGCACCAGCCACAACACGGGAAATGGTTTCACGTGCTGAGGAACGTCCGCCACCACGATAATCGCGAAAGCCATATTTTTTTTCATAAGTGAAATCCGCATGTGAAGGACGATAAGCCTTTTTCAGGTGGGAATAATCCATCGAATGCTGATCTTTGTTCCACACCAAAAAGCCTATGGGTGTGCCGGTAGATTTTCCTTCAAAAATACCGGAAAGTACCTCCAGCCTGTCGGCTTCCTGCCGTGGCGTAACCCATTTTGACTGACCCGGACGTCTTCTCTCCAGTTCTTTTTGTACAAAATTCAAATCAATGCTTACTCCGGCCGGAAAGCCATCTATCACACCACCAATAGCTTTCCCATGAGATTCTCCAAAACTCACCAATTGTAAAAATTTTCCAAAACTATTTCCCGGCATATCAAGTATTATATATTAATTTTGTAAAAGTAAAATAAATAAATAAACGCCGTACGGTTAATCAAATCCAAAGTTAATAACAGATGAATAAATCAATAAAATTATTGCTTTTACTTTTTGCTGGTATTTTCCTTAGTTCATGCAACAACAACAAGGACATCAATCCCTATTACAAAATTAGCGAACAGTTCAAACAATACTGTTTGTTTCAGAAACAAAGTAAATGGACATACCAAAACGATACAACCAAAAGTCTGTATAATCTCACAATCAGTAACGTCAACCCGTATATCGGCTTTCATGCAAATAACAAGGTTTCAGGTGCATACAGTTATGATGTAATTGACATGCAATTTGATACCATAAATAATAATCTACACATCCTTAAAGGCACAATTAATGCCGGCAACCCCACCTCCGGCAGCGGAAAAATGCATGATCTGTACTGGCTGTTTTTTAGCGAACAGAATTACCTCCTGGCTTTTGCCCCCGGGTTTCCCATGGGAGTAGAACAACGGCTGGGAGCCAAGCCAGGACTTTACACCAACATTAAAGAGCTGGCTGATTTTACGTTAAACGGTAAAAATTATACAAACGTATATCACACGCAGGTACGCAAAACAGAAGGGACACCGGACACCGTTACCTATGAGTTCTATTTCGCGCCCCATTTTGGTTTGATAAAATGGACAAGACAAGTCAATGGAAAAACCGCAAGCTACAGCCTGAAACAATCAAATCTGATACAGAAATAATTTCAAATCATAAGGGGCTGATAAAGCAGAACTGTAGATTTGGATTACGCAGTGTATTTTCCCGTTTTTCGTAGCCTGAACCAATGTGCTACCCGCCAAATAAAGCCAAACACCAACAAAAAGAAAGCAAAAAAGATAAGCAGCCATTTGGTGAAAGTAACCACACCGGCAATATTCACCAATGTTTTACTCATATCAGGAAAATGGAGAATACTTACACGTAACAGGATATTCTCAGTATAGTCAAACAGCATGGCAACGAATGGTACAAAAACCATGTTTTCGAGTCTCGTCTTTTTATAAACCAAATACAACAGGCTGGCCAGCAGGGTAGCGTAAACCAGCGGATAAACCATATCTACCCACTGAAGCTGGAGGTACATTTCGCGGCCCGCTGCACCGTAATGTTGAAACATATTCTGCAATTGTACAAAAGAATAATACATCCGGGCATCCGGAATGCCCATCCCACCCGAAACGGCTCCGATTTTCTCCACACTGAACGGGAAAAGTCCGTGAAAAGCAACCATGAACAGAACCTGTAATGCCACAATGAGCAGCAGCCAGCCCGTCCGGGAGGTACGGGACAAATACGAAATCATTGGCCTTTTCATAAAATTCTATTTTAATTTCTCCGATGCTATGGCTAAAATAGGAAAATATTTCCGAATCTTATGAAAATCCCTAATTTCGCCAAGCCATGCAAAAAATTGAAAAGAACAGCCAGTATTACAAGTTTGCTGCTTATGGATTTCTGAAAAACCTGCGTTTCTACGAGGCATTTCTCATTCTGTTTTTTCTTGAAAAAGGCATCGACTATCTCAAAATCGGGTTGTTATATTCCATTCGCGAAATAACCATCATGCTGTTTGAAATTCCCAGTGGTCTCGTGGCCGATGTTCTGGGACGAAAAAAAACGCTCATAGCCTCTTTTTTTGTTTACATTCTTTCCTTTGCAACCTTCTATTTTTCAAACCATTTCGGTCTCATGGTTCTTGCCATGGTACTGTTTGCACTGGCTGACGCTTTCCGCTCCGGTGTTCACAAAGCCATGATATTTCAGTATCTGACACGACATAACAGAACCGGACAAAAAACTGATTATTACGGGCATACGCGTTCGTGGTCGCAGACAGGCTCCGCCATAGCTTCCCTCATCGCGGGAGCCATGGTTTTTTATTACGGCAGCTACCGGATCATTTTTGCAGTCTCGGCTGTCCCCTACTTTCTTGACATGCTGCTTATCTGGAGCTATCCCGGATATCTCGATGGTGAATTCGACACAAAAAACAAAAAAAGTGTTGGTGAAAAATTCGCCGAAGTGTGGAAAACCATTGTAATGAGTCTCAAAGCATTTAGCCTGCTGCGCATCCTCAGCAGCCTGTCGCTGCACACCGGCTACTACAAAGCCGTGAAAGACTACATACAACCGGTCATGGTGAGTCTGGCTATCACCCTGCCCTGGCTTCCACTCCTGCGCGAAAAGCAAAAAAGTGCCCTTGTGATAGGTGTCATTTACTTTTTCCTGTACCTGCTCACGGCACAGACATCCCGTTCTTCAGGCCGGTTTCTGAAGAAGTTCACCCATTTCAGCCGTCCCATGAACCTGACTATGGTTACCGGTATCCTGTTGGGATTTGCCGCCGGTATTTTTTATCTGCTGCACTGGTACATCCTCTCCATTCTTGGTTTTGTACTGATTATGCTAAACGAAAACCTGCGGAAGCCCATCGGCATAGCTTTTGTTACCGGCACATCCAATGACAAAGCGGCTGCATCGGTACTTTCCATCCAGTCGCAGGCACAATCATTTTTTGCCGCCATCATGGCTTTTATTATTGGCTGGGGTGCACAACTTGGCGGCCCGGGTACCGGTATCATCTTTGGAAGCGGGTTGCTCCTTCTGCTGCTTCCGTTTTCCCTGCTAAAAAGAGCAAAAAGCTAAAAAAAGGAAAGCCCGTAACGCATTAACGCACGGGCTTTTATCTTTGAATATTCCTGTTACAAATGAATCACTTCGCCGTAAGCAGCAGCCACAGCTTCCATAATCGCTTCTGACATGGTGGGGTGTGGATGAATGGCATGAATTATTTCATGGCCGGTAGTCTCC
The DNA here is from genome assembly GCA_015488735.1 of Bacteroidales bacterium. Lineage (GTDB taxonomy): Bacteria > Bacteroidota > Bacteroidia > Bacteroidales > F082 > Sulfidibacterium. The sequence continues at coordinate 16,441 of WFNG01000038.1, forward strand.
AGCTTGCGGGCAACCACCACCTCGGCAATCATCTCCGTAACATTCTCGCCAATCATGTGGCAACCGAGCCACTCGCCGTATTTGGCATCGAAAATGACTTTTACAAAACCCTCCTTTTTGCCGGCGGCACTGGCCTTTCCGGAAGCAGTGAACGGAAATTTTCCCACTTTGATTTCATAGCCGGCTTCTTTGGCTGCTTTCTCGGTCATCCCCACACTCGCCACTTCGGGACTGGTATAAGTACAAGCCGGAATATTTCCATAATCCACAGGTTCAGCATCCAGTCCGGCAATTTTTTCCACACAGGTAATCCCTTCGTGCGAAGCGGTATGCGCCAGTGCCGGTCCGTGAACAATGTCGCCAATAGCGTAATAGCCGGGAATATTGGTCTGGTAAAAATCATCCACCACCACTTTCCCTTTTTCTGTCTTTATCCCGGTGTCTTCGAGGCCAATTCCTTCCAGATTTGTAGAAATCCCCACGGCAGAAAGTACCACATCAGCTTCTACTTCCACCATACCTTTTTTGGTTTTAATGCTGACTTTACAGACTTTTCCGGATGTGTCAACCTTTTCCACAGACGAATCCAGCATCACCTTCATCTTTGCCTTTTTGAAGGAGCGTGCCAGCTGTTTGCTCACCTCTTCATCTTCGAGCGGTACCACGTTGGGCAGAAACTCCACCAACGTAACCTGTACACCGAGGCTGTTGAAGAAATAGGCAAACTCGGAACCAATGGCACCGGATCCAACCACCACCATACTTTTTGGCATCTTCTCCAACGTAAGCGCCTGACGATAGCCAATAATTTTTTTACCATCCTGAGGGAGGTTCGGCAGCTCTTTGGAACGCGCTCCGGTAGCAATAATAATGTGGCCGGCAGCATAATCCTGTGTTTTGCCTGCTGCATCGGTAACTTCAATCATTTTATCCGGTTTCACTTTCCCAAAACCGGAAATCAGATCAATTTTATTTTTTTTGAAAAGATATTGAACCCCTTTGCTCATACCATCAGCCACACCGCGGCTGCGGGCCACCATGGCCGGAAGGTCGGGAGTAATCTCTCCCTTGATATTCACACCATAATCAGCAGCATGGCTGGCATAGTTGAATACCTGTGCGCTTTTGAGCAGGGCTTTGGTAGGAATACACCCCCAGTTGAGGCAGATACCACCGATTTCGGCTCTTTCAACAACCGCTACTTTCTTACCGAGTTGTGCAGCACGAATGGCAGCAACATAACCGCCGGGGCCGCTTCCCAAAACTAAAATATCGTATTTCATTCTTTGTTTTGTTTTTATTTTGTGTTGCAAAAATACGATTTCAACCGCTTCAAAATGAGAAAATCATAAATTATTTTGTTTCATTCTAAATAAAGCAGCTGAATTATGCATACAATTTCATAGATTTGTAAAAAATAAAAAATGAGAAAACAAATACTCTTCCTTTTTGTAATTATCTTTACGCTGGCAACTTTAGATTCCTGTAAAAATATGACACACAAAACAAAAATTCGTTCACACTTAGTGGATACCGTAGGGTTCGCTCAATATCCATGGCAAATGGACAGCCTGATGAACCGGATAAAGAAATACCAAGGCGAACAGCTGGAAAAACGCACCCAATACCTGAGCAAAAAAACCACCAAAGCCGTGCTCTGTCCCCATGACGACTACTCCTACGTGGGCTATCTCTATCCGGCTACGCTGGAGCAGATTAAAGCCAAAACAGTTATTATTTTCGGTGTGGCACACAAAGCCGGTAAGTTACATTTGGAAAATCAAATTATCTTCGATTCCTACGATGACTGGAAAGGGCCTTTTGGAAATGTGAAAGTTTCGGATTTACGCCAAAAAATTATCGATAATCTGCCCAAAGGGCTTTATCAGGTGAACGATTCCATGCAGGCCATGGAACATTCGGTGGAAGCTATGATTCCGTGGCTGCAATATTTCAATCCCAAAGTACAGATTATCTCCATTCTGGTGCCTTACATGTCGTTCGACCGTATGAAGGTCATTGCCAAACCCTTGGCAGAAGCCATTAAGAAAGCGACAGCCTCCGAAAATTTGCAGTGGGGAAAAGATTTTGCTTTTGTCCTTTCCAGCGATGCCGTACATTACGGCGATGTAGGCTGGGGCGGACAGAATTTTGCTTTTTTCGGCACCGCTTGTACCAGCTACACCCATGCCAAAGGAGAGGAACTGGAGGTCATGCACACCATCAGCGGTTATATCAGCGAAGGTATGATCCACAAATTCTGCGACCTTACCGTAGAGAAAAGCGACTACCATAAATACAAATGGACCTGGTGCGGACGCTATTCTGTTCCGCTTGGATTACTTACTATCAACAAGTTAAATGAGATGCTTTACGACGAGCCTTTACATGGCCAGGTTATTGGCTATTCTACCAGTATTGAACGGGAACCCATACCGGTAAAAGACATTCGCATGGGCGTTACAGCACCTGCCAACGACCATCACTGGGTTGGATATGCAGCCATCAAGTATTTTTAGAAAAATCACAAATCTCTAAGAAATTTAATTCCTTCAAAACAACAGTTGTGAGCAATCAGGAAAAGCAAATTATAGAACGAACGGTCATTTATGTAAAACAAGAGCTTGCCGGTGCCGAGAGCGGCCACGACTGGTGGCACATTTATCGTGTATGGAAACTGGCTGAGCGCATAGCCAAAGAGGAAAAAGCCGATGTTTTCGTCGTCATTCTGGGAGCGTTGCTACACGATATTGCGGATGCCAAATTCCATGATGGTGACGAAACCGTTGGTCCGAGAATAGCAGAAAAATTTCTTCACTCACAAAACCTGCCGGAAGAGATTATCGGTAAAATATTGAATATCATTCGGTTTGTCTCTTTTAAAAACAGCGATGAAACACCGGCTGACAATTCATTGGAATTACAGATTATTCAGGATGCCGACCGGCTGGATGCCCTTGGTGCCATAGGCATTGCCCGCGCTTTCAGCTACGGCGGATTTAAAATGCGGGAAATGTACAATCCTGGTATTCCTCCCAATCTGAAAATGAGCAAGGCAGAGTACAAAAAGTCGGAGTCCACCACGATAAATCATTTCTATGAAAAGTTGTTTTTACTGAAGGAGATGATGCACACCAGAACCGGAAAACAACTGGCGGAAGAACGACATCAGTTCATGGAACAGTTTCTGGAGGAATTTTACGCGGAGTGGGGATAATGTTATCACAGAATCTGGCCCTGCAATTAATTCCTATTTTAACGTACAAGGTTTCAGTAGCAGGTTATTATTCAGATGTCCCGGTAGAGATAGAATATTTATAGATAAAAGTAAACAGGCGATAAGTCCCGGTAGGGATGCTATATTGTTGTATGTCTTTCCGTTTGTAACCCCTATCGCAACCAATTTGAAACAAGTATCAGGCATCATTTTTCAGGTAATGTTGAATTCTTCTTGTCTTTTCCCCGGATTTTTCGTACTATTGTCCTGACTAACAAGCAAACCCAATGTTTTGGCATGGCCGCCCGTTTCTGCGTATCCTCCTGTTTTTTGCTTCCGGTATTCTGGTTGCCCGGTTATTTTATACAGACATCCAGCTTCCGACAGCAGGATTTATCTTTCTTTTGGCCTTTCTCATACTGGTCTCAGCGGTTCTGGCAAACCACATCAAATCCTTCAAATACAGCTGGACAACCGGATTGCTCCTCGATATTACTTTGTTTATTGCCGGCTTCACGCTCACCGTCCGGCAAAACAGGCAGAATGAGGTAATCCTAAATAAAAGCCCGGAAGCTGTCTGGGAAGGGAAACTTCTGACCGAGCCCATGCAACGGGCCAATACGGTGAGGTTTATCCTGAAAATCATCAAACGTGCTGACAACGACAGTGTTTTGCCCCGCAACGTGAAAGTATTGGCTTATCTGAAAACTGACGCGCTTCCACAGGGAATGCATTTGGGAAATTTCGTAGTCTTTCGCGGAAAAATGGGCCGTGTGGAAACGCCCAAAAACCCGGGAGAATTTGATTACCGCCGTTTTTTGCAAGACCGGGGCATCCGGTACAGGGTCTTCATTGATAAAGCCAACTGGAAGTTATTACCTGCAAAATCAGGGTTTTTTCTTCCTGCCATTTTTTCCCGGTGGCGCAACAAGCTGTTACAAAGCCTCCGCTCACAAGGGCTCAGCAGAAAAGAATATGCCGTTGCTGCTGCCATTTTGCTGGGCTATGACCAGCTCATAGACCCCGGTCTTCATCAGGATTTCACAGCTGCAGGTGCCGTTCATATATTGTGTGTTTCAGGGATGCACGTGGGTATTGTCTTTCTGATATTCAGTTTTCTGCTGAGTTTTTTGTTGCGTTTCAAAAACGGCAAAGCCATGCGTAATAT
>WFNG01000039.1 GCA_015488735.1 Bacteroidales bacterium
CGGTTTACGGTGGACAGCATTGAACGTACGGATGAGCCGCAACAGGTTGTGGTAACGCTGGAAGGGAAAGCGCTGGACGCCCAAAACAGCGTGGTGAAAACTTATACCGTGCCTTCGCTGAAAAAATTCACTTTTCTGCAATACAACGTGGTGACCGCTCCGCAGCTGCATCTGGAACTTGTTTTTTCCAACCGCATTTCGCCTGACCAGAACCTGAAAGGGCTGGTCTATTTTTCGGATGGCACTCCGGTGTCGCTGAGCGTGAAAAACAACATCATTAAGGTTTTTCCGAAAAATAAACTCAATGGCAACCACAAACTCGTCATCAGCAAAAACATCAAAAGCATGCACGGTTATGCGTTGGATAAAAGGTATTCTCTCGACGTTTACTTTAAAATGGCCTCGCCGCAGGTGCGTTTTATCGGCAAAGGCAACATCCTTCCCGGAAAGGAAAAATGGATTGTTCCTTTTGAGGCCATCAACCTGCGGGCGGTGGATGTGGTGGTTTTCAAGATTTACGCCAATAACATCAAGCAGTTTTTACAGGACAACAACCTTGGCAGCGGCGACAGCTGGGCTTTGCGACGGGTGGGTGAATATATTTATCACAAAAAAATTCAATTGGCCGGCAAAAATGAAAAGGCCGACAACAAATGGAAAAGTTATGCCATCGACCTGAGCAAAATGGTGAAAGCCGACCCCGGCGCCATTTACCGCATCAGCCTGCGTTTCCGCCAGCCTTATTCCACACTCAATTGCGCCAAAGCAGATACTTCCGCGAATTTTGCCGACAGTACCGCTTATTACACTTCCGATTATTACTATCCGAAAGATTACAAATGGAATGAGCGGGACAATCCCTGTACGGTTTCGTACTACACTTCCAACCGGTTTAAGACCAAAAACTTTCTTGCCACCAACATTGGGCTGACGGTGAAAAATTCGGGCGACCATCAGTATCTCGTTTTTGCCCGCGATCTTATTTCCGCCCAGGCGCTGAACAATGTCAAGCTGACTTTTTATACTTATCAAAACCAGAAACTGGCCAAAGGGAGTACCAATGCCAAAGGCGAAGCCACCGTTTCTATGGACAAAGAACCCTATTTGCTGGTAGCTCAATGGAAAAATCAGTTTGCCTACCTAAAACTGTCCGGCGGCAACGCACTGTCGTACAGTAAATTCAATACTTCCGGTGTAAAAGCCGAAAACGGACTGAAAGGGATGATTTTTGGTGAAAGGGGTGTGTGGCGTCCGGGTGATACGCTGTTTTTGACCTTTGTTTTACAAGACCGTGCAAAGAGCCTTCCGGCAGGGTTTCCGGTAAAATTTGCGGTTTACAACGCGCGCGATAAAAAGGTTTATACCGAGACCTCCACCCGGGGCATCGATGATTTTTATGTGTTTAAAGTCCCCACCCGCCCCGATGCCCCCACCGGATTGTGGCGGGCAGTAATACAAATCGGCAACAACCGTTTTGCGAAAAACCTGCGGATAGAAACCATCCTTCCGAACCGTCTGAAAATCAATATGCGTACTGCCGGCGGACGGTTTACCCCGGAAAGCAGCAAGTTTCTGATGCTGACTGCCACCTGGCTGCACGGCGGACTGGCATCCGGGCTGAAAGCCAATGTAACCGAAAGCATTGCGACCAAAAAAACCGTTTTTAAAGGATATAAAAATTTTGTTTTTGACGATCCGGCCAAAATTTTCAATCCGGAAGAAACAGAAATCTTCAACGGTAAACTGGACAATGAGGGGACAACCCGGTTTAAAGTGGAACTTCCCGGCAAGTCGGGATTGCCCGGCATGGTTAACCTGACCTTTGTGGCCAAAGTGTTTGAAGCCGGCGGCCGGTTCAGTATCGACCAGAAAAGCTTTGACTATGCACCTTTCAAGACTTTCGTGGGATTGGAAGTACCCAAATCAGGCAATAACGGTTATCTCGAAACCGATAAAAATCAAAAGTTTAAGGTGGTTACTGTGGACAACCGGGGGCAAAAAGTCTCGGTAAACAACCTGAAAGTGGAAGTGTACAAACTCGACTGGAGCTGGTGGTACAACAGCAGCAACAGCAATCTGGCTTCCTACATCAGCAGGCATTATCAAAACAGGGTCTTCCAGCGTACCATCAGCACGCGGGACGGTCAGGGTGTCTTTTACTTTAAAATAAAATACCCCCAATGGGGCCGGTATTACATCCGGGTAACCGATCCGGCAAGCGGCCATAGCACAGGCGCCATTGTGTATTTCGACTGGCCTTCTTCCTACGGCCGGCAAAACCGCTCGGTGGGCAATGCCACATTACTTAGCCTCTCAACAGATAAACCAAAATACCATCCCGGTGACGAAGCAACAGTCAGTTTCCCGGCACCGGAAGGGGCACAGGCGTTGATCAGTATTGAAAAGAATAACAAAGTGCTGAAAACCTGGTGGGTAAACACGCAGGGAAAAGAAACGGCCATCCGGTTTAAAATTACCAGGGAAATGTCGCCCAATGTGTATGTTTTCGTTTCAGTCATCCAACCTCATTTGCAAACCAAAAACGACCTGCCCATCCGTTCGTACGGTGTGGTTCCGGTGATGGTGAACGACCCGGAAACTTTTCTGAAACCGGTAATCACCATGCCTGACAAACTAAAACCGGACAGGCGTTACCAAATTACAGTGAGCGAAGCCAACCATCGCAAAATGACGTATGTGCTGGCGGTGGTGGACGAAGGGCTGCTTGATTTGACTCATTTCCAAACGCCTTCGCTGCACGGATATTTTTACAAAAAAGAAGCGCTGGCCGTCAACACCTGGGATTTTTACAACGATGTTATCGGTGCTTACGGTGTACGTCTGTCGCAGGTATTCGCCATTGGCGGCGGCAATTCCGTCCGCGAACTCAGCCAAAAAAAGCTGAACCGCTTTAAACCGGTGGTTACATTCCTCGGCCCTTTTACATTGCCCAAAGGCAGCAAGGGGCAAACCCATTTTCTGAAAATGCCTAACTACATCGGTTCGGTGCGGGTGATGGTGATGGCCGGCAACGGAAAAGAGGCGTATGGCTCTGCCCAAAAAACAGTGGCTGTAAAACAACCTTTAATGGTGCTGGCTTCCATGCCGCGTACACTGGTGCCCGGCGAAACGCTCCGGCTGCCGGTAACCGTTTTTGCCATGGAAAACAACATCAAAAAAGTGAAAGTGGATGTGTCTGTCAACAAACTGTTTTCTGTCAGCAAGGCGCAACAGGAAATTGATTTTCAGCATACAGGCCAGAAAATTGCTTACGCGGAAGTGAAAGTCGCCAGCAAAGAAGGTATTGGCAAAGCCCGTATCACCGTGACTTCCGGCAAGGAAAAAGCTTTTTACGACATCACCATCAACATTCGCAATCCCAACGAAAGGGTATTTCACACAGAAAGTTACGCGCTGAATGCCGGAAAATCTGTCAAAGTGAAACCATCGTTTATCCCCCATGCTTCGGCACCACAACTGGCTCTCACGGTGTCGAAAATCCCATCTGTCAATCTGGAAAAACGGTTGCAATACCTTTTGCAGTATCCTTACGGTTGCATTGAGCAAATGGTATCGAAAGCTTTTGTACAACTGTATCTGAACCGGTTAACTACCCTTTCGGGAAATCAGCAATCGGACGTTGAAAACAACATCAACAACGTCATCAGCCGGCTTTCCGGAATGCAGGCTTACAACGGCGGATTTACCTACTGGCCTGGCACATCCTATGTGAACGACTGGGGCACCAGCTATGCCGGTAATTTCCTCGTACTGGCCAAAGAATCCGGTTATTATGTACCCACGGAACTGCTGAATACCTGGATTTTATACCAGCAGAAAGCCGCCAACGCATGGAATGAAAAACCGGATCAATACGGTCGTTATCCCAACGATTTGAACCAGGCTTACCGGCTTTACACTTTGGCACTTGCCGGCAAACCGGTGATGAGTGCCATGAACCGCATGCGCGAAATGTCGCACCTTTCCAACCAGGCCATTTTGCGACTGGCAGCAGCTTATGCCGTGTTGAATGAAAAGGCAGCAGCCAAAGGGCTGATACGTAATACGATGTGGAATGTTCCCAACGACAGCCGTTACTGGCGTAACAATTTCGGTTCACAGGTAAGGGATGAAGCCATGGCACTGGAAACCTATTTGTTGATAGGCGACAAAACAACGGCGTTTAATATTTTTAAAGATATCGCCAAAGTACTGGGCAGCGACCGGTGGTTAAGCACGCAATCAACCGCTTATGCGCTATATGCCGTGGCACTTTTCTCCCGCAACGACCAAAACAGGCAGCAGTTTACTTTTGCTTACAGCTATGGCAAAATCAAAACATCACAGCATTCCGAAAAACCTGTTTTTGTGCAAAAGCTGCAACCCTTAACCGGGAAATCGTTAATAGTTAAAAACCAGTCGAAACAAACGCTTTTTGTGAATGTGGAGACTTCCGGTATTCCCCTTCCGGGAAAGAAGGTCAACGAGCAACAAAACCTGCAAATGAAAGTAACTTATTACAGCATGGACGGTAAAGCATTGACGGTGGACCGGCTTCCGCAGGGAAAAGATTTCTACGCCAAAGTGGAAATCATTAATCCAACATTGAGAAACTATAACAACCTCGCATTGCGTTTTATTACCCCTTCAGGATGGGAAATCCTCAATACAAGGATGCTGGATGTGGGGAATAATCTGCATTCCTCCTCCTACGATTATCTCGACATTCGCGACGACCGGGTGAACATTTTCTTTAAACTGGACTATAAAAGGAAAAAACGGTTTTACATTCTGCTCAACGCTTCCTATCCCGGTAAATATTTCCTGACGCCCGTTTCCTGTGGGGGCATGTACGACAACACCGTGCAGGCCGTAACCGGCGGCGGCATGGTGGAAGTGGGGGAATAGGGATTTTTGGAGATTCGTCCGCTGTTTAAAACGCGGACGGATTTATTCTAAGCAAGCTGGTCGTGATTTGCAATCGCGACCCAAAATGTTAGAGAATTTTTTATCCACAGGATACAATTTTGGATGGATAGTTAAAAACGGATTGTAAATCCTTGTGCCCTTTACATTCGGGTTACATCAGCCGAAGGCAGACAGGAACCCGAATGAGCAGTATTGCACAATTTTAACGAATTATTTGTTTTCCACTGGCGGAAGCCCTTCGTGTAATCCGTGAAATTCGTTGGCAACTAGTTCTTTGATGTTTGTTGATGCCTGCAGCATCTTTTTCCAACAAATTGCACCAATTACACGAATATGTTTTTCTTTGCACCGGTGGCGCAAAGAAAAACACCTATTCGTCCTCCCCTCGACCGCGTTTTAAACGCGGTCGTATTTATTATGACTTTTAACAAATTGATTTATAGACTCATCCACGTTTGTAACGTGGAGGATAGAGTGCAAGCATTCAAGAACAAATTTTAATTTTTAAGCAGAAAAGACAAATAGTCCACCCAAAAAACACTTCCTTTTCCGAACTGTTGGTTATTCATGATATGATCCCCGCCCCTTATTTCAATCAAGGCCGAGTCTGCAAGGTTATTCAATTTTTTTAATAATTTGATTTTTTGCAATCAGGAAATTTTCATTATTGTTAGTCAAGTCAGTAATTGAAATAACTACGTCAACATATATACCTGTTTTCCATTCTGGGCCTCCCGTACTAACAAGATAAGTTTTATATTTAAAAGAAAATTCATCTTGTTTAATTTTGGGTTTAGAAGACCATGCTTGGTCTTCATTAATTACATAAAGTTTTGAAACAAAAAAATTCTGTGTTATTAAATTACTATCAATATTAACAATGTTTATTTGTGCTATTAATCTCCTGTCTTTATCTTTGATAGGGCCTCCCGGGAAAAAATTTCTATAAATTTCTGGTTCAAGTATTAATTTTTGGTTGTCAATTATTACCGTGTCTGATGAATTTCTGTATAAATTTTCGATTAATACGGGATCATTTATTATTTTACCCTCTATATTATCTTTTTGACAAGAATAATACGTTAAAATAATTAAGATTACAAAAAGGCTAATGAGGATATTAAAATTATTTTTCATATTTATGTTTTGATTGTATTTTCTATTCTTTACAGTATTGCCTGAATGTGCCACAACGGCGGCCGTGGCTATGGTGCGTGCTGAAGTTTGTTGTTTTCTTTTTTATATGTTATTTCTTTCAAGGGAAACCCGTAACATTGAACGTTACTAAAATCAATTGCCAAAATACCATTATTAATTGAATATTTGTGCATTGTGGGCTGTACTAAAATGTACAGCTTCCCGCTATAACGTATCTCGATGGAATCAGGGAACAGTTTATAATCATAATGGTCATAAATCATAGAACCATTCGATTGGTAAAAATCATTTTTGGTTGTAAAATAAAGGGTGTCACTTTTGTCTGTTGATACCCATGTCCCTAAAAGTTCTTTTTGAATTGTCCCAATTTCATCTTTATTTGAACAACTCATCATTAATGTTACAGCTATTATCAGAAGTAACCCAAAAACAGTGATATTTATTTTCATGGTTTATTTTTTGTTTTTCTGTTTACCGATATTTCTTAAATTAACTATCATATTTACAGCTAATTGCGGTATCGCAATAAACCAATGTTGCAGGCTTGGGGATCCTTTACTTCCTGATTAAGGTCAAGTAATCAACAGTTAATTCCGTATGTAGTTTCCCTCCTCCAACAATAGTTATTTCCGCCGAATCGGCTTTTAATGAATTGCCGGTTATTGGTATTTTAAATTCCTTATAATTTGGAGTTGATGAAGTTTCATATAACCTTCCACTATCAACAACCTGTTTTTTGTAGAAAATATCAATGGAAATTTTAGCAAAATCTCCGGGCATAATCCTGGAATTAATATAACCGGTCAATAAAGTGGGATGCATAGAGATGGCAAATTTATTTCGGGCGCGACTTTTATAAAGGCCGTTAAAAATAAATTTCGCAGCATATTTACCATGGTATGCCAAACTATCTTTTTTAACCACATATTCATTAATAGGGGTCATACACAAAGGACAACTGTTTGTTTGCCAGTTTATTAGTACGGGCCAACTATTCCATTGTTCAAAATCACCATTTGGAATAGGCATTGTTATCTGATTGACAGGGTTCTTTCTGCAGCTACTTATCATGACTAATAGAAAATAAAGAAAGATTAATCTTAAATTTTTCATGGGTTTAAAGTAATATCACTAACAATCTTATTTTTTTAATTTTCAAGTTCAATGTCGGCATCATAATCAGCCCACAGGCAATTGGCAAAATGGCCAACGGTATCGCGATGGTATTTGATGATTTTAAAGGTGATTTTTTCGCGGTCTTTCAACCGTGTTGCCCGTGTACTGTCTGTGAAAGTCACATAAAGGGAGGCGTTTACGGGCAGGCCGTCCCGGATGGACTTCGTAATGGTTACAACGTTTTGGCAATCTGCTGTATTACCTTTCATAAATCTGCCTTCATAAAAATTAGCGTTTTTGCTACAACCCATAAAACCGAACCATGAAACAGAGAGAAGAGCCAGGATAAAAAGTACTTTTTTCATGGGATGTATCTTAATGGGTTTCAGCCAATTTACACAAGTATTGTGCCAGAAACAGAGGCATAGGCTGGCCGTGATTTATACTGCAGGTATGCCTTCAGTACAATCGTGACCTGAAAAGATTAGAGGATTTTCAATCTACGTACCCCTCGACCGCGTTTAAAACGCGGTC
>WFNG01000040.1 GCA_015488735.1 Bacteroidales bacterium
GCCCAAACTTTCAGAATTACATATTAAGCTCTTTGGCGAAAATTTCGATGCGGCCCATAATGCATCGGCTGATGTGCAGGCTACCGCCCGATGTTTTCTGGAACTTATCCGTTTGAATGTAATACAGGCAGAAATGTTGGGCCTGCCTGAAGATGTTACCCGGGAATTTCGCACAATTCATCGGGAACCGATAAAGTCTATTGGTCTGGAAGTAGAAGCTTACCACGAGGATGAACCTGCTGATGAAATCGTTAAACCACAGGATATTGTGGAAAAAAAGGTCGCCTTGGGCGTGGAAGTTCCACCGTTTACCCATTTGCATGTACATACACAGTTTTCCGTTCTGGATGGCTTGTCGAAGATTCCCGCCATCATGGAGAAAGCCAAAGCTGATGGGATGACAACCGTAGCCATTACAGATCATGGCAATATGTTTGGTGCAAAAAATTTCCATCTGGCAGCTGTAAAAGAAGGAATAAAACCCATACTCGGTTGCGAAATGTATGTGGCGCGCAGAAGCATGGATAAAAAAGAGTCCAAAGTGGATGCCTCCGGATGGCACCTTGTATTGCTGGCCAAAAACCTTAAGGGATACCACAATCTCCTTTTGTTGGTTTCCGCAGCATGGACACGGGGTTATTATTACAAACCTCGTATTGACAAAGATTTATTGAGAAAACATCACGAAGGACTGATTGCTTTGTCCGCCTGCCTTGGAGGTGAAATTCCTTCCAGAATTATCAATGAAGGTGTGGAAAAAGCAGAGTCTTCGCTATTGGAATACAAAGATATTTTTGGAGATGATTTCTATCTGGAATTGCAACGACACAAGAGTGGCGATGCGGAAATGGATCGCCGTGTTTATGATGATCAGGAATTTGTTAACACTGAGTTGTTAAAGCTGGCAGCAAAACACAGCTTGAAAATTGTTGCTACCAATGATGTACACTTTGTGAATGCAGAAGATGCGGGAGCACACGACCGTTTAATCTGTATTGGCACAGCCCACGATCTGGATGATCCAAATCGCCTCCATTACACCCGGCAGGAGTGGTTCAAAACCCGGCAGGAAATGGCAACACTGTTTGCCGATATTCCCGAAGCGCTGACCAACACACAGGAAGTTGCGGATAAAATAGAAATCTATGAGTTGGACCATAAGCCTATTATGCCGGAATTCGACATTCCCGAACCTTTTGAAGATGCGGATGCTTATTTGCGTAGTCTTACTTATGAAGGTGCTAAATTACGGTATCCCGAAATAACAGAAGCCATTTCGGAACGGATTGATTTTGAGCTGGAGGTGATTAAAAGCATGGGGTTTCCCGATTATTTTCTCATCGTCTGGGATTTTCTGGAAGCTGCACGTAAAATGGGTGTTTCCGTAGGCCCGGGTCGTGGAAGTGCCGCCGGATCTGTGGTAGCCTACTGTTTGAAAATAACCCAGATTGATCCCATTGAATATAAGCTGCTGTTTGAACGTTTTCTGAATCCGGATCGTATCTCTATGCCGGATATCGATATAGATTTTGACGACGATGGACGGGAAAAAGTTTTGCATTACGTTTCCCGGAAATATGGAAAAGAACGTGTAGCCCATCTGATTACGTTTGGGAAAATGGCAGCAAAGTCTGCTATTCGCGATGTGGCACGTGTTCAGAAATTGCCGCTTCAGGAAGCAGATCGGCTTGCAAAAATGATTCCCGAACGTCCGGGTATTACGCTTAACGATGCTATCAAAGAAGTTCCTGAACTCAAGCAGGAATTGGAAAAAGGAAAACCGGAAGTTTCTTCGGTACTGAGAAATGCACTGACATTGGAGGGCTCTGTACGAAATACAGGCACACATGCCTGTGGCATTATCATTGCCCGCGACAGGCTGGACAAATTTGTCCCTATCTCCACGGTGAAAGGTTCGGTTTTGGAATATGCCACACAGTATGACGGCCATTATGTTGAAGACATAGGCTTGCTCAAAATGGACTTCCTGGGGTTGAAAACGCTTTCTATTATTAAGGATGCATTGCAGAATATCAAAAGATCAAAGGACAAGGATCTGGATATCGACAATATCCCGTTAGATGACAAAGAGACTTACGCACTGTATGGCCGTGGCGAAACAACAGGCTTGTTTCAGTTTGAATCTGATGGCATGAAGAAATATCTGCAGGATTTGAAACCTACACGTTTTGAAGACTTGATCGCTATGAATGCGCTGTATCGTCCGGGGCCCATGCAGTATATTCCTTCGTTTATAAAACGGAAACACGGCGAAGAGGAAATCGTATACGATGTTCCCATGATGGAGGAAATCCTTAAAGAAACATACGGAATCACGGTTTACCAGGAACAGGTGATGTTGCTTTCGCGTCTGATGGCAGGTTTTACCCGCGGGCAATCCGACTCTCTTCGTAAAGCCATGGGCAAGAAGAAGATGGCCGAGATGGCCAAGCTAAAGGTCGAATTTCTGACCGGTTGTGAGAAAAATGCCATCCCGCAGAAAACAGCGGAGAAAGTGTGGCACGACTGGGAGGAATTTACCAAATATGCTTTTAACAAATCACATGCAACCTGTTATTCTTACGTATCCTACCAAACCGCCTATCTAAAAGCGCATTATCCTGCCGAATTTATGGCTGCCGTGCTAAGCCGCAACCTGAATAACATTGATAAAATAACCTTCTTCACGAAAGAGGCTGAACGTATGGGTATTCAGGTGCTTGGCCCCGATATTAATGAAAGCTCACTGAATTTTACCGTCACAAAAGATGGAATTATCCGTTTTGGAATGGCTGCCATAAAAGGGGTAGGGGGCAGTGCTGTAGAAGATATCATTGCCGAAAGGGAAGAAAATGGCCCTTTCAGAAGTATTTTCGATATGGCCAAACGTGTCAACCTGAAATCGGTGAATAAACGTAGCTTTGAAGCACTGGCCAAAGCAGGGGCCTTTGATACTTTTAACGATACACACCGGTCACAATATTTTTACAAAGAGAATGAAAACGATACAGAGTTTATTGAAAAAATTATAAAATTCGCTTCAAAATATCAGCAGAAAAAAAACTCTGCCCAGGTCTCTCTTTTTGGCGATTCTGATGAATTTGAAGTACAGGATCCGCCTATTCCTTTCTGTGAACCCTGGCCTAAAGCCGTTCAGCTACGGCACGAAAAAGAAGTAACCGGTTTTTATATCTCCGGTCATCCGCTGGACGCTTTTGAGCTGACCATAAAACATATTTGTAATGTGGATATTGCCAAATTACATGACCACCTGGCAGACTATAAGAAAAGAGAAGTTATTTTTGGCGGTATGGTTACATCCACTTTGCAGCGTACCACAAAAAATGGTTCACTTTTTGGAGTGCTTACACTGGAGGATTATTCCGGCTCCATGGATTTCAGGCTTTTTAAAGAAAGTTACCTTAAAATGCGTCACATGCTGGTGGTGGGTAACAACCTGATGGTGCGGGCCATGGTAGAGCCAAACCGTTACGATGAAAACTCCCTGAATATTAATATCCGCGATATTTCGTTGTTGGAAGATGCCATGAATAAGGTTATGAAAAAACTTACCTTATACATTAATCCGGAGCGTGTTACAGATGAATTTATTGATGAGATTGTAAAAATGAAACAGGATTATCCGGGAGAAACACGATTAGCTATCTCCATGGCCATGGCAGATAAAAAACGTTCTTTGGTGATGAACAGCAAATCGGCAAATGTAGATGCCCGTCTTTTTTTGATAAATCTGCACCGGCTGGGAACGGTTCGCTATACCTTGAGTAAATAGAACAGGTTTTTATTGGTACTGTCCGTTCCATATCCAATTCTTTATTAATTTTGCAACCAATTAAAAAAACAAAAAAATGGCTTTAGAATTCACAGATGCAAATTTTGATGCACTCGTTTTGCATTCCGATAAACCGGTTATTGTTGACTTTTGGGCAGTATGGTGTGGCCCTTGTCGCGTTATCGGCCCGATAGTTCAGGAAATTGGTGAGGAATACAGCGACAAAGTTATGGTTGGCAAAATGGATGTTGACCATAACCCGGCTATTGCCCGTCGTTACGGCATCAGAAATATCCCCACGCTCTTGTTTTTTAAAAACGGAGAAGTAGTGGACAAGCAGGTAGGCTCAGTCCCCAAACAGGTTTTGGTAAACAAACTTGAGCAATATTTGTAATATTTCAATGAAATAATTTAAAAAAGAGCTGTTTTTACAGCTCTTTTTTTATACTCAAAATTTAAATTGAACTTCCATCTTTACACTGGTTTTATGGTTTCCGGCGATGGCATCAGCACCGGATGAAATTCTTGTTTTGTTAAAAAATATTGTCCGGGCTGCTTTGATCCACACGTTGATATGTTTTTTAAACTGATAGTGAAGCAACAGATAAATGCGTTGTCCTTTGTTGTAATATGCCGGAATTGTAAATGCATACAGAACATCACTTTCATAAGCATAAATCCGGCTGTTCCAACCATCTGTATCGAATAGCGCATAACGAAAACTTAGCTTTAACGGAAACTTTGTAAACTGGTACAGAACATCCTGATAGACCAGGAAACCCCGCTCACGATCAGCAGCTTTTACAAAACGAACATACTCTACGCGTGTTTTAAGAATGAGCTGTGGTGTTATATTACAGGCAACTGCATAGCGAAAATCGGTATAGCTTTTTTCTGTCAGCAAAGGATAATAATCCTCAGGCCTGGAAATATTTTCTGCTCTTTTTTGATAACGCAACCGCCAGTACATACTAAGGTTTCTACCCCGTACCATATCGAGCTGGGCAAGAAAGGCTTTTCCTGTTGAAGGAGCATTTACCTGGAATTTTAACCAGGGAAAAGAAAAATAATCCGCATAAGCAGAGAAACTGAACATTTTGGAAATCAACATTGTAATACCAAGGTACAATCCTTTTTCATTGTTTACCCTTCCCGATTCCATAAAAGGAGAGGCATAGATAACATGGTAATCACGGGAAAAATCGCGGTAACTCAACGTCAGTGTTAGCCGGTCGGAAAGATAAGCATTAATACCGGCAATTCCAGCCAGACCTTTTCCGGGATTAGAGGCAATTTCGCCAAAAAACGATATACGTGTAAACTGCAAATTCAGGTCAACGGATGCATTGCTCAGCTTATTGCCATGGAAATAGTACTTTCGGTAAAGTTGATGTGTCGGTTCCAACGGCAGGCTTAAGTGTGTTTGGTAATATGTGGCTCCGGCTTTCATAAATTTATAGGCGTAATCAATATGCCCGCCGAAGGCATCAATTGTCAACTTCTTTCTGTTGAGTAGTTCATTGATGGTTCGGTGATTTCCGGTTTCCAGCATCGTGGTGATTTCATCTGTACCGGTTGGGGAAACGAAGTAGCTGCCATCCACTTTGTTGTGTGAATAAAAGGCAGTGATTGTTAAGCTTTTCCTGCCAAGGGTAAATGCCGCACCTCTGAAAAAGCGATTTTCGTTGGCTGAAGTATTGGGGCGAATACCTGAGCCATAATATTTTACAGCATTGGTTTCCGCCGATTTCCCAAAGGTTAATCCTGACCAGAGGCACAGACCCTGGCCGAATTCCAAATGATAATCGCCAATAACCGCCTTTTTCAGAATACCCACATCCGACACGTAAGCATAAGCAGATAAAAAGTCAGGAAAATGTGGTTTTTGGTTACCCAACAGCTGTTTTACACTATCACTCAAATGAGGAGAGAAGAATATCTCACCGGCATCTTTTTCCGCAGTAAATCCCCAACGCAAATGGCCTCCTGACCGAAATCCATAACGCAGGTACATTTTCTGTGGTGTTCCCAAATAGACAGAGCCGGGTTTTAAAAAAGCGGAATCGGCAGGAATTGCATAGCCGGCAACAGGTTCAAGAATTTGTCCGAAACGCATTAAAACCTGATGATTACCATATTTCAATGCTTTTTTCCATGAAAATGGTTTCGCCTTAACAGGAACTCCGGCTTTGATAAACGGTGTTATATTCTGAATAACCTGAGCATTAAAACCCATAACATATTGAAGCTCATAAATACTAAGAATATCGCCATTGTTATGAATATAGAATTTTAAAGAAGCAAGTTGTGCTTCGTTGAGCAAATGCAAATGCACCAGCTTTTCTGCATCGCTGCTGTTGATATTAATGGGATGTTTGGAAAGAAAAATATACTCATCGGCCAGATCAGAATAATCCTGTTGCCGGTCGGAAGACTTCGCCAGATCTTCCAGTTGGTTGGTTAAAAATGTTACAGATTTGTGCAGCGTATCTCCGGTTTGCGCTTCCGCACGTCTTTTTATCCCAAAAGATAAAGCCAGCAACAATAGGAAACAATATGTGAATTGCCGGTTCATTATTAAAAGGTAAAGACAACTGAGGACTGAGGAGAAAACCCAAGTGATTGGTGCATACTGGTGCCAATGTCGAACCGGATATGTTTTTTGTGCCAGCCGAATCCGAAGGACAACACATCACCGGAAGTACCAAATCCAACCCGAAAAAAGAACTGTTTTTTAAAGGCATATTCAACACCGCCACGAAGAACAATGGGCTGATAAGCTGTATTTTTCTCCGCTTCGACAGTGGCAAGCAGTTTGCCCGAAAAATGGTATGCCAACCCAAAACGAAAGATTGCCGGGATTTTCTCGTTGGCATAATCCGCCAGTTTTACCGGCACCGGATTAAAAACATACACCCCGAGGGTTAGCTGTTTGGTAATATCTGATTGGATGCCCAGTGCAAAAGTAATGTTGTTCCTGCTGCCATAACTGTTGCCCAACGCAGTTTGCAGATAATCAAGTTGCACACCAATCCTAAGCCGGGGCCCAAAAGCACGTGCATAAGCCAATCCTATTTTCATTTGGTGATACAATGAATAGCCGAAATAACCTATGCTAAGTCCCATATTGCCAAATTTCATTGGATATATTACAGCAACATTTCCCGTTCCTGTATGAGGGATTAAAAATCTGTTTTCGTAATCGATTCCAGCAGAAAATTTTTTTATGAGCGCCATTCCTGCCTGGTTATTCTGAATGCTCCAAAAACCGCTAAGCGCTACAGAACAGTGAGTTAGACCAGCCTGTCGGCCTCCAACCGAAGACCATAACCCGACACCATAAGCGGGTAATACAGAAATAGAA
>WFNG01000041.1 GCA_015488735.1 Bacteroidales bacterium
AACGGCATGGTTTTCACAAATTTTCCGGGTAACGATATGAATACCTTCAGAACGTTGGATATTGTGTTTTGTGTTGCCGGTGGTGGCCGATTTTATGACAATGTCTGCCCAGGGACCGGCACAATTTACCGTTACAGGAGCAGTAAAACGCTCCTCCTCCCCTGTTGTCATGTCCTTTACCAAAACTCCTTTTACGTGGTTTTCTTGTCTGATAAAGGAAACCACCCGCGCATAATTGGAGAGACGGGCACCATAAGTTTCGGCAGACTTCAAAAAAGCAAGGGTCAGCCTTTCGGGAAAAATATTCTGACAGTCGTAATAAACGGCTGAGCCGGTCAGTCCTTGCGGTTTCACACAATGTTCCAGAGCCAGCGTCCGGCTTCGCGACCAGGATTTAAAATGCGGCAGGCTTTTGGTTGAATCCCAGGTATGACCTTTGTCGTAAGAAAGTATATCATACAGTGTCATAGCTACATACATCAGCCACTTACGACTCTTGAACTTTCGGTATGAAGGCATCATAAAAGGAATGGGATAGACAAAGTTTGGGGCAATATTGCTCAGAATTTTTCGCTCTCTCAAAGACTCACGCACCAGACCCAGTTCAAGATTTTTGAGATAACGCAACCCACCGTGGATAAGTTTGGAAGTGGCCGAAGAAGTGGCGGCGCCAAAATCGTTTTTTTCAAACAACGCAACTTTCAATCCTCTTGTACCGGCTTCGTACGCCAGTACCGACCCTGTAATTCCACCACCGATAATAATCAAGTCAAAATTCCCATTTTTATATTTTCCGATAAACCGTTCCATGATTTTGTGTCGTTCAATAGATTACCAGGCACAAAGTTCAGAAACGAAAAGCAGACTTTTTTTAACATTTGGTAAAAAATGAAGCGGAAAGAAAAAAATTCCCGAAAAGGGAAACTCATCCGTCAAACTGTACGCTTCGCCGTAAACGGCTCAGCGATTGGGACGTAATACCGAGATAAGAGGCAATATATTGTAGCGGAACATGCTGGAAAATATCGGGAAACTGTTTCATCATCTCTTTATACCTTACTTCAGCAGGCTGGGTAATAAAAGCGTAAATCCGGCTTTGCGTTTGCACAAACATCTCCTCCATCACCCGTCGCCCCACACGTTGCCAGTTGCTGTAACTATCGTAAAGAAATTCGAGGTTATCGTGGTAAATAACAAACAGTTCGCAATCTGTAATGGCCTGGATAATTTCATAAGAAGGCGTTTGCGACACAAAACTTGGCAGTGCTGTTACAAAAGTATGTAATGGCGAAATATCGCGGGTAATTTCGTCGCCATCGTGGTTGTAAAACACACGTAAGTACCCACTTTGGGTAAATGAAATATAACGGGCAACCTCCCCTTCCCGTACAAAATAATCATTCTTCCTGAGTTCTCTTGTCTCTATGAGGGGCATAACAGCCTCCCACTCCGCCTGGCCGAGATCGGCAAATTGGCTTACAAATTGTTTTAAGTCTTTGTACATCACTCGCTTTTTCAGAATTATTCAAAGGTAGTTAAATTTATGAGCTGTCGAAGTTTTACAAAAAAATAGCACTCTCGTTTCCATAAAGGCCAAAAAATGATTTCCTTTGTAAAAAAACAAACAAATAAATGTTTGTCTGACTGTCAATCATTTAAAATAAAAGCCATGATTAAAACTATTGCCCTTGTGGCGCATGACAACCGGAAACAGGATTTACTGGAATGGGTAGAATATAATTACAAACGGCTTGAGGACAAAAAGCTGGTGTGCACCGGGACTACCGGACGGCTTGTCAAAGAGACCCTGGAAAAACGACTTAACGGGAAAAGAGTAAAAGAGATTCACTTGCTAAAATCAGGTCCGCTTGGTGGTGACCAGCAACTGGGTGCCATGGTTGCCGAAGGCAGAATTGACATGATTATCTTTTTGTGGGACCCCATGGAGCCGCAACCGCATGATGTGGATGTTAAGGCTCTGTTGCGAATTGCTGTCATGTATAACGTTCCCACGGCCAACAACCGTTCCACTGCTGATTTCCTCATTACTTCCAATCTGTATAACTCTGATTATCAGCCCGTATTGAAAGACTACACTTCGTATATTAAAAGAGCTTTAAAATGAAAGATTACAAACAATATATCAGCATCGAGGCAGAACCGGAAGATGTGTATGCCTGCCTGACCAATCCGTTTACCATCGAACTATGGTCGGATATGCCGGCGAAAATGGAAGCCAAAGAAGGAACAGAATTTGAAATGTTTGAAGGCGATATTTCAGGCAAAATTCTGGAGCTTGAGCCTGACAAAAAGGTTGTCCAGCAATGGTACTTTGGCGAGCAGGAAGAACCCTCCATCGTTACTTTCAAAATTCATCCGGACAAAACAAAAGTTTCGCTGGAAATGCGCCACACCAATATTCCCGATGAAGCATACGACGAGATAACGGAAGGCTGGAAGAAGTATTACCTCGGTCGGATTAAAGAATTTCTGGAACTTTGAGGCATGAGATGAAATTGTCATTTGCAGACTCACAAATCTGATGCCGGTTGGAGATTACAAATCTCCCGTTAAAAACCTCCGGATTACAAATCCGGAGGAGCAAGGTAGAAATTTAAGCTTCTTTTTCTTCAAAACCCGATGGTAAAATAATCGTTTATGTTTAATTTTGCCCTCGCAATACAAAATTGAAAAAAACCATGATACAACGTAAACAAACCATCTTTCTGTTGCTGGTCATTATTGCTTCGGCCATTAGCTTTTTCTTTCCGCTGGCCGAATTTATCGGTGCCAAAGATTCGGTACTCCTCTTTGTTCAGAAAGCCCACAGCCTGGTTCCCGGCTCCACCTTTAACCAAAATGGCTATTTCAGCCTGCCATTGCTTTCGGCAACCGGTTTTGTGATGCTGTTTTCTCTCATTACCATATTCTTATTTAAGAACAGAAAATCCCAAATGCAAATTATTAAAGTGTGTATTCTTGTTGAAATAGCAATGATAGGCCTTTTCTTTTTCTATTATGTAAGCTCACTCGAAAAGCTTACCGGAGGAACAGCCGAATACAAAACAGCTGTTTTCATGCCATTAATCAGCTTGGTTTTTTTGGTTTTAGCCTACCGTGGCGTTTTACAGGACGAAAAACTTATACGCAGTGCCGACCGGTTGCGATAACCGTTTTGCATAACCTTTACTCATTCGGATTGCAAATCCGGAGGAGCATCGTTTTTTTCAAGACCGTTTCGGGCAACCACGCCCGAAAAAAAATTTTTCAAATCCTTTTCTTCCGGTCAATGTCCAGTACCTCCAAATCGGCAGGACGGCCGTTTTCAATGATAAACCGCACGGCCGTAATGCTTTTGTGAAAACCAGAGTTACCGGCAGCACCGGGATTAATGTGTAAAAGTCCGAATTTATTGTCAGGCATCACTTTTAAAATATGTGAATGTCCCGAAATAAAAAGCCCCGGCCGGTATTTCATTATCAATTGCCTTGCCTGCGAAGTATAACGTCCGGGGTAACCGCCAATGTGCATCATCAGTACTTTCAGGCCTTCCACCGTAAAAAAGGCTGCCTCCGGAAAATCTTTCCGTAAGATACCACCATCAATATTGCCGTAAACTGCACGAACCGTTGCAATAGATTCCAGCCGTTCAATTACTTCCACACTACCGATATCACCGGCATGCCATATTTCGTCACACCCGGAAAAAAACTCAGGAATCCGTGGATGAAAGTAGCCGTGCGTATCCGACAGGAGGCCAATGATTTTCATGGAATTTAGAAACTGTAACCTACGCCCACCATGAGCAATTGTTTAAATTGAGTTCGTGGCCCTGTATTTCCGTTTTTATCTGTAATCATAACCCTGTCATCGTACAATAACGTGGTGGAAATAGTAACGTTCAACCAATCATTTACTTTCAGGCCAATGTTTGTCTGCCAGTCAACAACAATATTCTGGGGTTTGTGCAGATAGTTGGAGAAGAGATCCAGTTTGGTGGAGAGATTTACATTTTTGGCAACATCATAATTCAATGTAAGGATCATTCTCGCACCAAAATCAAGTCGGCTTTTCTTTGCATGATGAATAATATTTCCTTTCGAATCAACGACAGCCGGGTCCAGTCCAAAAGCCCCCAGATCGGCCAGCCGCTGATCGTTTACAACAACCCAGCGTATATTTGCAGGAGAAATATTTATTGAAAACCATTTTGCTGGTTTATATTGAACACCGGGGCCAAAATCAATATAGCCTGGTGCCAGAAAATGAGAAATAGGAGTAGAAGAATCAACCGCATAATTGTATCCGTTGGCAAACTGCGATCTAAAGCTTCCAACCGCTGTCAGAAACCAGTACTTTGAAAGTTGCCTTTTATAGGTCGAGATAAGCTCAATCTTATCATCTGTTTTCGTTGGATTAGCCTTCCCAATGACGCTGTAACCCAAAGCCATATCAAGCCAGTTAACCCAGGAATTTTTTCCGTTAGTATAATCGGCATTCATAGTATATTTCCCGATAAGTCCGAAGTTGCTTTCACCACCGGCTGCCCAATTGGAAAAATAATTCTGATTTACATTCAGGCTGGCTTTGCCCTTTAATTTCCAGTTTCTAATGGTATCATTCTGAGCCTGAGTGGTAAATCCAAATCCTACCAATAACAGGATAAGTGTAAGTTTTTTCATGAGATTTAAAAATTTATGTAATAAATATAAAGGTTGATTTTTCAAAATTGTAACGGTTGCAAAAATAAGCAAAAGATTAATAAAATGGATAAATATCAACTATCACCATAAATACTATTATGTTATCTTTACCTTTTAAAAAATTGACGATTCGCTCGAAATGAAAAAATACAATTTAATATCAATTCTAATAATTTTTATTTCCACCCTGGCCGCCTGTGGGGGAAATAATATTGTGAATCCGAAAACAACAAACTACAAACAAAAAATGCGTGATTTTGTCATTGGGATCAGTCAGTACGCAAAAACGCAGAAACCCGGCTTTATTATCATTCCACAAAATGGAATAGAGCTTGTAACAAAAACAGGAGACGAAACAGGAACACCTGCCACAGACTATCTGAAAGCCATTGACGGGAACGGACAGGAAGATTTACTGTTTGGCTATACACATGACAATCTGGTGACTTCTGTTTCCACAACGCAATACCTGAAAACTTTTCTTAATATCTCAAAAAGTGCCAGTAAAATTATTTTAATAACTGACTATTGTTGGGACCGAAACAAAATGAATGCTTCCTATGTAGAAAATAATGCTTTCGGATATATTTCCTTTGCTGCAAATCATCGTGATCTGAATAACATTCCAAATTGGCCGCTACAACCTTTCAGACAAAACAACAAAGATATTTTGCGGCTTTCGGATGCCAAAAACTTCCTTTACCTGATTAGCCCGGGAAACTTCGCCACAAAATCCGGTTTTATCCAGGCAGTAAAAGGAACAAATTACGATGTAGTTATAATGGACCTGTTCTTTAATGATGGGACAGCCTTTAGTAAATACGAAATAAATGAACTCAAAATAAAAAAT
>WFNG01000042.1 GCA_015488735.1 Bacteroidales bacterium
TTACACTTCCCGCTGTGTTGCGTAAGTTCGCCACTTTTCAATTACCGTTTCCATATCTTCCGGCAGGGAAGACGAAAAACGGAGCATCTTCCCGGAAACAGGATGTACAAAACCCAGCGTCATGGCATGTAAGGCCTGACGGGGCAATATCTTAAAACAATTCTGTACAAATTGTTTGTATTTTGTAAAAGTAGTCCCTTTTAATATCATGTCACCCCCATAACGTGCATCGCTAAACAGGGGATGTCGCAAATAGCGAAAATGTGCCCTGATCTGATGTGTACGTCCTGTCTCCAGGCGACATTCTACCAGTGTCACATATCCCAGCCGTTCCTTTACTTTAAAATGCGTAATGGCCGGTTTGCCGTAGGTGCCATCCGGGAAAACGGTCATCTGGCGCCGGTCTTTGGGATGCCGGCCAACGTTACCTTCAATAGTCCCTTCCTCTTCATCAAAGTCACCCCAGACCAGTGCCTCATACCTGCGTTCCACACTGTGGTCAAAGAACTGTTTGGCCAGCTTTGTTTGTGCCATCTCATTTTTGGCCACTAACAGCAACCCGCTGGTATCCTTGTCGATGCGATGTACCAGATAGCCAAAACCATTTTCCACCTCTTTGGCATTCTTTTTTTGAAAATATCCTGCCAGGGCGTTCAGTAAAGTACCTGTATAATTGGCATGAGCCGGATGAACGACCATTCCGGCCGCCTTGTTCACCACAATCACGTCCCGGTCTTCGTAAACAACTTCGAGCGGCAAATCTTCGGGCAGAATTTCCAGGTTTCGTGGTGGATGGGTCAGTACAACAGAAATAATATCGCCGGGTCGAACTTTATAATTGGGTTTTACCGGCTTGCCGTCGATGAGGATATTCCCTGCTTTTGCTGCCGTTTGTATTTTGTTTCGCGAAACGTTTATGAGGCGGTTAAACAAAAACTTATCGATACGCAGCGCTTCCTGGCCCGGATCAACAACAATATGATGATGTTCATATAATTCCTGGCCATCATCAGTCACGGCATAAGGCTCTTTCTCTTCCATTTTTAATGTTTTACGATAAATTTAGCCGTATAAATCCTGCCGCCGTAATTTATACGGAGCAGATACATCCCATTGTCAAGAGAACGGATGTCCAAAAAGTTATGGGGAAACTCCTGCCGGAACATCTGCTGACCGAACAGGTTATAAACAGCTGCGGTTATATGTTGGCCCGGTTTCAGGTTTAGCCCTGAAAAACGTAGCTTGTCCTGAGCCGGATTAGGATATACTGTCAGGGATTTTCGTTTGTCAGACATCCGCTGTCCTACTCCCAGAATCATATCCTGACCAAGAACGGGGCGCATAAGCAAAGCACCTGTAAAGGATGTTTTATACCATTTGCCATCAGCAAAATAAAAAATATCATCACTGGCATCGTGGTTGGTGTCAAAGCCCACATTCAGACTTTGATTTTGCTGCTGATAGCCCACATAAAAAGTTCCGGAAACCAAAATGGCTGTATCCAGACGGTAAGTTGTAAACGGATATATCCCATTTTCCCAACGAACATTAAGATTTTTCTGTTGGTAAATTACTTCTCCCGGTTTGCCATTGTTGTCACGCCAAACCATCAAGTTAAAAAATTGCGCAGGGGTATTTTTTATTTTATTAAAATAAATCCGAAGGGCACGTAATGTGTCGGGTACATTTATCTTAAAACGATAGGCCAGTTCGGCTCCGGCAGGCTCCAGCATAAATCCCTTTTCGGGAACACCATCATCATAGGCATATTCATTATAAAATCCCTGCCGGTAAACCATTGAATCCACCAAAGGTGGTGACACCGAAGAATCGCTGATGTAATGTTTAATAAGATAAGAAGTGGTATCGCGGTCATAATCCAGCGAAAAAAGGCTGTTCACCGGAGGACAAGCCTGTGCTGCACCACAACTGCTGTTGCAATTCTGAAATCCAACCTGATAAAACGGTGGCAAAACACAATCTCCACCATCATAATTATAGCCGAAGGAACCATTTACCTGGCTCACCTTATAATAGTAGTGAATATTATGATCAACCCGATCCAGGTTATCGATAAAAACATGAAAATCAGGTGTCAGAGAGTTGGTCGGTGCTGACCGATATTGACGATAAGGCATCTCTGTGTAATTTCTCAGAAAATCAGGATAACGACCTGAAAAACCAATGGCATGGTAGGTAGTATCGCCCGAAGTGCGACCGGCATTCAGATAGATATAATCCACATTCCATTCGTCCACATTGCCCCGCCATCCCGGAGGGTACGTGTTGTTGATAATACTGGCATAATTGAAGAACCGAAATTGGAAGCCTTTATAAAAACAGGTAGTGTCGCGAATTGGAACCATAACCTGAACAAAGTTTTTACCATATTTCTTTTGGAAATCTTTTAATGTCATTCCCGGAGTTTTCCAAACAGTTCTCCATGTTGTGCCCGGGACAAATACTGAATCACAGGGAAATAAAATGCTGTCGCCCCAGACCAGTGTGCTGTAGTTTACTAAGAAAAAACGGGTGTTGCAGGGAGGTTTTGCCCACAAAGTATCCAGTGGATGCAGGGTATCTTGCGGAGTGTTGAGAAAATTATTTACTGAAATCCAAACTGAATCAATATGTGAAAAAACTGTGTCGCCTGTTAATTCACGAAAAGCCAGTACCAGCGAATCGCTCTCTTCCGGCGCATCGCCTGTTCCCTGTGGCTGGTAATAAAAGCTCAGATACAACGAGTCGGCCGGGCTCAGCTTTGCCCGTACAGGCGAAAAAACAGAGTCGAGGCGTATGGGCTGCGAGGTGAGGCGGTCTGCTTTAAATGGTGCCGATGTAGCATTTTTATAGATGTTTCCGGCAGAGTCGAGTGCGTCAAATGTAACAACCCATTGGTTTGGTGGTAGATAACAAAAGCTGTTGTTTACAAAAGTTGCTTTTTCAACCCAGCGATGGCTGTCGGGAAAAACCCGTGAAGCTGTAAAATCATCAAAAAATGGCAACGACAGAAAAGAGGCTTTGGGCGCAGACTTAGAAATAGATTTCATTTCTGTCTGTAATAATTTGCGATGCACAACATTGTTGGACGGAAGTCCGGTTAAAACTTCCTGTGCCTGCAATTCGGGTAAAACCGCAAGCAACAAAACCACTATGGCAATAAACCGGTTTCTCATGGCGACTGTGTTTGGGGCATCGGTTGTTGTACCTGAACCGAATCCTGTTGAGTACTGTCAGCAAGAACCTGCTTAATATAATTTTTAAAATCGAAATTTTCATCGGAACGGTACCAGAGATCTACCGGTGTTCCCATATCCAACAGGGAATGGCTGTTATAAGCCGGCTCCATTTTATAAACGCGGGCATGGGTGGTGTCCTGTCCATCCAGAAAATATTCCTGTCCCACGTTAAGCGATGAATAATATAAAGCGGTGTGGGCCTCTTTCATTTTTTTCCCTATTAAAAACGGCAGCGGCACCGGTGTGGGATGGTTTCCTTTGCCTACCACCAAACCAATGGCGGTACCTTTGGGAATTTTGGTGCCTGTTTCTACGGGTTCGCCGTTAAGCAGCTGGTCCACCACCGCATTTTTGGCAAAATAATCCACGTATTGCAAATCCTGAACTTTCAGCCCTTTTCCTTCCAGTAGCACCAACGCCTGCCGCAACGAAAGATTACGCAGGTCGGGCATTTGCACCATTTCGGGCATTTTGGCCACAATGGTCAGGTAAACATGGCGTCCTAATTTTACCCGGGCACCGGGCAAAGGATTCTGCATAACAATGGACCCTGGCGCATGACGCACATCATATACCGAATCAATAATCATTAAATCAAAATATTTATTGAACCCTTTCTGATTCAATTCCTGTAAAGTTTGTCCGCTAAAATTAGGAACCAGATAAACTTCTCCGTGACGCGTAAAAACATTCAGAAATTTAAAAATACCCCAAATGATAACTAAGGATAAAACAACGGCAATCAACACCTGAAGATAAAATTTCTTTTGTCCCAAAAAATAAAAAAATCCCATGTTTGATTTTTTAACCCAAAGTTTCGTTTAAAACGGTTTTAAACATTAACTTTGTTCAACAATAATTATTGTACAACATGCGACAAAGGTAAAAATTATTGGGAAGGGAAAAGGAGAATTTATAACCCGGTAGAAAATCTTAAAACGTTTAATAATGAAGAATATAGCTATTATCTGCGGAGGCAATTCGGGCGAATTTGAAATATCTATGGCCAGCGGAAAGGTCGCTTACCAACACATCGATAGTAAAAAATATCATCTGTATCTCATCGTATTGAAAAACCAACAATGGGAATGGCACGCCGACAGTGGAGAAAAAATCTCCGTTGACAAAAGCGATTTTACCGTGAAGAAAGCCGGAGACATTATCCATTTTGATGCGGTATTCAATGCCATTCACGGTACGCCGGGCGAAGATGGCAAACTGCAAGGCTATTTTGATTTGCTGGGTATCCCTTACACCTCCTGTGGCGTGGATGCCTCTTCGCTGAGTTTCAACAAGTTCCTTTGTAACCGGTTTATACAATCGTTCGGTATTAAAATCGCGGCTTCCTTTTCTTATCTGAAAGGAGAGAAAGTGGACAAAGCAAAGGTTATGGACAACCTGGGGCTTCCCGTTTTTATCAAACCTTCGGGGAGCGGCTCCAGCGTGGGCGTTTCCAAAGTGAACAAACCCGAAGATTTTGACGGTGCTGTGGAAAAAGCTTTCCGCGAAGACAACCGGATACTTATCGAAGAAGCCATTATGGGCCGTGAGCTGGCCTGTGGCGTGGTAAGAAAAGGGCAGGAGCTTTTGGTTTTTCCCCTCACGGAAGTTATTACGCAAAATGAGTTTTTTGATTACGATGCCAAATATTCCGGGGGAAAAGCCCGCGAAATAACCCCGGCCAACATTCCGCAGGAAGTGGAAACCGACATCAAAGCCACCTCCTCCATGCTCTACCGGCAAATGGATTGCAACGGTTTTGTCCGGTTCGATTATATCCTTACGGAGACAGAACTCTATTTCCTGGAACTCAACTCCATCCCCGGCATGTCAGAGCACAGCCTCATCCCGCAGCAGTCCGAAGTTTTCGGGCTGACCAAAAAGGAATTGTTTACCATGGTGGTGGATAATTTGTTCTTATAAAAGTTGTTTAATAATTATCTTTTGAAACAACAATTACAATTGAATTTTAGATATAATTTATTCTTTTAGAGTATATTATCAAGAACAGAATATCCTGAACCTTAAACAACTTCGTAGAATAAAATTGGTAAAAATACCATTCCGAACAAAATTTGTAGTAAATTGCTGTCAATTTAAACAACAACCCTTTTGAGGCAACTCCTAAAACAAAAAAAGCCCCCCACTTATATGGCGGAGGGGCGTACCAAATGTTTTCACAACGGAATAATCCTTATTGTGAATTGCTCGATTTGTACCACAAATATAGAAAAATATTTTAAACATAGCATATTATGAAAAAAATTTTGGGACTGGATTTGGGAACCAATAGCATTGGATGGGCATTGGTTAATTTAGATTTTGACAAAAAGCAAGGAAGTATCCAAGGGCTGAACAGTAGGATTATTCCAATGGATCAAGCTCAATTATCAGACTTTAGCCAGGGAAATACCATTTCACAAACAGCAGACAGAACGGGTTTCAGAGGAATAAGAAGGCTTTATCAAAGAGATAATTTACGACGAGATCGATTGCACAGGATACTAAATATTTTAGAGTTTCTGCCCGAGCATTATAAAAAAGAAATTGATTTTAAAGATCATCCGGGTCAATTTATACATGAGGTAAAATTGAATTACCGAGAAAACCTTCAGGGGAAATATGAGTTTATTTTTATGAACTCTTTTGCCGAAATGATGAAGGATTTTGAGGCCAGTGGATTAAGCTCCAAAATACCATTCGACTGGACCATTTATTATCTTCGAAAAAAGGCATTAACTGAAAAAATTAGCAAAGAAGAATTGGCATGGATTATTCTGAACTTTAACCAAAAGCGTGGATATTACCAATTAAGGGGGGATGAAACAGAAGAAAATAAGAAAAAGGATGAAAAGTTTTATGCGTTAAAGGTTGTAGATATCAAAGAAACCGAAGATAAAAACGCCAAAGGGATATGGTATAACGTAATTTTAGAAAATGACTGGATTTATAAAAGGCAGAGCAAAGAGCCATTGGACAGTTGGATTGGAAAAATCAAAGAATTTATTGTTACAACTACTATCGATAAAGAGGGAAAACCCAAAAGGAGTTTTAGGTCGCCAAAAGAAGATGACTGGAATCTTTTAAAGAAGAAGACAGAGCAGGAAATTATTGAATCAAAAAAGAATACTGGCGAATATATTTATGATGCTTTGATAAAAAATCCCCATCAAAAGATAAGGGGCAAACTCATCAGAACAATCGAACGAGAATATTACAAAAAGGAGCTGTATACCATTTTGAGAAAGCAGATAACTTTTCATCCGGAATTACAAAACAGAACCCTATACAAAGCTTGCATAAACGAATTATATCCAAGAAACGAAGCACATCAAAACAACATTGCTGATAAAGGATTTGACTATCTGTTTATTGAAGACATAATCTTTTATCAACGCCCGTTGAAGAGCAAAAAATCTACGATTTCAGGTTGTCAGTTTGAATCCAGAACTTTTAAAAAAACAATAACAGATAAAATTACGGGGGAAGAAAAAGAAGTTGAAGTTGCAGAACCGATTAAAGCCATTTCAAAATCACATCCCTTGTATCAGGAATTCAGGCTGTGGCAGTTTCTGAAAAATTTAAAAATTATTCAGAAGAATGATGACAAGGGAAACCTTATTGATAAAAATATAACTGACGATTTATTTGAAACCGAAGAGGAACAAACAGAACTCTATGATTTTCTTAACCAGAAAAAGGAAGTCAGTCAGAAAATTGTAATACAGTATTTTATTTCAAAAGGGAAAATTGATAAAAGACAAAAGAGTAATTATCGTTGGAATTATGTAGAAGACAAAGAATATCCTGCCAATGAAACCAAAGCGCTTTTCCTATCCCGCCTGAAAAAAATAGACAATTTAGATGTTGAGACATTTCTCTCCAAAAAAGTTGAGGAAGCATTATGGCATATTATTTACTCCATCAAAGACTTGAAGGAATACGAAAAAGCACTCCATACGTTTGCTCGAAAACACAATATTGATGAGGCATCTTTCGTGAAAAATTTTATCAAATTTCCTCCCTTTAAAAATGAATATGGCACATTTTCGGAAAAAGCCATTAAAAAGTTATTACCATTAATGCGAATGGGGAAATATTGGGATCAGAATGCCATTGACCCAAAAACAAGTGAACGAATAGAAAAAATTTTAACCGGAGAGTTTGACGAAAAGATTCGGGACAGAGTTCGTGAAAAAGCAATAAACCTGACAAAGGTTGATGACTTCAAAGGATTACCTTTATGGTTGGCTTCATACATCGTTTACGACAGACATGCTGAAAGCGGAAATATACAACTTTGGAAAACACCGGCAGACATCGATAAATTTCTTTTAAAATTTAAACAACACAGCTTGCGAAATCCAATTGTAGAGCAAATAGTTACTGAAACATTACGAACAGTCAGGGATATCTGGAAACATTACGGAAACAGCGAGGAAAATTTCTTTGACGAAATTCACATCGAATTAGGAAGGGATATGAAAAACCCTGCTGCAAAACGCAAACAAATAGCTCAAAAAAATACAGAAAACGAAAATACAAACCAGCGCATAAAGGCAATTTTACTGGAGCTTAAAAATGAAGGGGTAGAAGCTGTTAAGCCTTATTCTCCCAGTCAGCAGGAAATATTAAAAATATATGAAGAAGGTATTTACCAAAATCCCGATGCAATTTTTACAAAAATCAGCGAAAATGAGGTAGAAAAAATACGAAAATCTTCCTCGCCCACGTCCTCTGAAATACTACGCTATAAGTTATGGCTAGAGCAGGGTTACACTTCACCTTACACCGGAAAAACAATTCCGTTGGGCAAATTGTTTACAACTGATTATCAGATAGAACATATTATTCCCCAATCCCGTTATTTTGATGATTCATTTAACAACAAAGTAATCTGCGAAAGCGAAGTAAATCAAATAAAAGACAATCAAACGGCTTATGAATTCATTAAGCATCATGGTGGTGAGCGGGTTTTTTTAGAACAAGGGAAAAATGTGGAAATTTTTAGCCTGGAATCTTACGAAGAACACTGTAACAGGTATTTCAAAAAGAATTATTCCAAGCTAAAGAAATTACTCAGTGAAGAGGTGCCGGAAGGTTTTATTAACAGACAACTGAATGACAGCCGTTATATCAGCAAATTGATAAAGAATTTGTTAAGCAATATTGTCAGAGAAGAAGGAGAGCAGGAAGCCATTGCAAAAAATGTAGTTCCCGTTACCGGGGCAATCACATCTATGTTAAAACAAAACTGGGGCTTGAATGACAAATGGAATGAGATAATTGCTCCCCGGTTTAAAAGGCTGAATGAATTGACAAAATCTGAAGATTATGGGTCGTGGGATGGAAAAATAAATGCTTTCAGAACAAAAGTACCCGACAAAATATCAAAAGGCTTTAACAAAAAAAGAATTGACCATCGGCATCATGCAATGGATGCCCTGGTCATCGCCTGCTGTACTAAAGATCACATTAATTATATTACTTCCATTAATACCAGTAGAAAAAACTATAGTCTTGTATCAAAAATTAGAGTAATTGAAGACGTTGAGTTTCCCAATAAAAAAACCGGCGAAAGAGAAAAAAGAAGAATTGCAAAAGCCTATAAATTGCCCTGGCAGACTTTCCCCGAAGATACCAAAGAATCTCTTGAGAAAGCCATTGTCAGCTTTAAACAGAATCTGCGGGTAATTAACAAAACCAACAACAAAACATGGCAGTGGGTTAAAAAACAAGGGAAATTTAAGAAACAACTCGTACCACAAACCAAAGGAGATAATTGGGCTATCAGGAAACCATTGCATAAAGAAACAGTTTCAGGAAAAGTTTTTATCAATACAGGAAAAGAAGTTTCTTTTAACAAGGCTATTGAAAGTCCATGGTTAATTGTCAATCAAAGAATAAGGGATATTATCGAAAGTGTTAACATAGAAAATGCAAAAGAGCGTATAGCATATTTTAAACGAAACCCTGTAATTATTAACAAAAAAAAGGTTACCCGATTACTTGTCTTTACTGAGGCTACTGCGGTAAGAACTTCCTTATCTGAAATAAAAACGCACAAGCATATTGAGAAAGTAACTGATAGCGGAATTAGAAATATTCTTAAAAACCATCTTAAGAATTATAGAAATGCGGAAGGAAAAGAAAATTTTGAACTGGCTTTTAGTCCGGAAGGAATAGATGAACTAAATAAAAATATAGTTCGGTTAAATAATGGCAAACCCCATCATGCTATTTTCAAAGTGAGTATGTATGAAGAAGGAAACAAGTTTGCCGTGGGTATCAAAGGCAACCGCAATAAAAAATATGTGGAAGCAGCCAAAGGAACCAATCTTTTTTTCGCTATTTACCAAGATGAAACAGGTAAACGTAATTACGAAACCGTTCCGCTAAACGAGGTCATTGAGCATCAAAAACAAGTGGCCCATTTATCCAAAGAAGAGAGAACTCCCATTCCGAAAAAGCCTGAAAAAGGAACGTTGTTGTTCACACTTTCACCCAACGACCTCGTATATGTTCCGACCGATGAAGAAAAAGAAAATCAGCAGTTAGTTGATTTTACCCATCTTAAAAAAGAACAGGTTAATAGAATCTATAAGATGGTAAGCTGTACTGGAAATCGTTTATATTGTATTCAATACAATATTTCAAAACCTATCATTAATAAATTTGAGTTCTCCAGTCTGAATAAACTTGAATTTGATTTAAATAGTTTTTCAATAAAAGCACGTTGTTGGAAACTCAAAACAGACAGATTAGGTAATATTATTCAAATAATCCGATGATCAAACGAACCCTTTATTTCGGCAATCCCTGCTATCTGTCCAAAAAGCAAAA
>WFNG01000043.1 GCA_015488735.1 Bacteroidales bacterium
AGGGTGAAAAGGTGTTTTCCAACCTTGTAACCCTGCAACCTTCCCACCTTACAACCTTTTACTGAAAATAGAGTCCCAGTGCAGCCACCGTCAGGGCATGTTTAATTTTACCGGTTTGTATGGCCTGTTTCAGTTCATTCGGGTCCATTTCAAAAGTTTCAATATCTTCACCCGGGTCGAAATTCGTTTTGCCTGCCGGACGAACCTTTTCAGCTACCACAAAATAACAGGTATTTGACATGAAAGAAGGGTTGGGATGGACAGCGCCCAACAGTTTTAAATTATCAGATACATAGGCAGTTTCCTCTTCCAGTTCGCGACGGGCGGCAGCTTCGGGAGAGACATCCTTTTTGTCAATAACTCCGCCCGGTATTTCAATGGTAATTGCATCTGTTCCGGCCCGGTATTGCCTGATCATCACAATTTTTCCTTTGGGCGTTACCGGAATCACGTTTATCCAGTCGGGTGTTTCCATCACATAAAACCGATGTTCGCTGTTTTTGTGCGTATTGAGCAAATTACGCCGGTAAAATTTAAAGAGTTTGAAATCGCAAACCGTTTCCTGCCCCAGAATTTTCCATTTTTTCATGGTATCGTTTTCAGGCAAAATTAGGGTTTTCCGGAAAAAGAAGGAGAAAATAAAACGTTAATTTATTACTTAATGCTGGTCGGGATTTGTACCGCAGGTGGCCATTGGATATCCAGATGCTTGGCGGGATTTGTAGTCCCGACCTAGTAACATAAATGGATTTGAAATTCTCATTTTTCAAAACTTTCGGGTTACAAACCCGAAAGAGCAGATGAGCAAAAGCAACAGTTACCCAAGCCGGTGAACAATTTCCAAACTGATTTCCCACAGCCGTTCCTGCACCTTTTTATCATAAGAAATAGTTGCGGATTTGGCAGATTTTTGACTGACGAGATACAAGCCTGTTTTCCCTTCCATTTCAGGCGAAACAGCAGCAAAAACAGAAGTTTGCGCCCCCTGGTGTACGCTGGCACCGCCCATCCCCCATCCGGCATGTAGCAGCTTGGTATTAATTACTCCCGGATGCAGGCAGTTAACCGTTACATTTTCATCTTTTAGCATCCTCGCCAGTTTGTAAGTAAACAACACGTTTTCCAGCTTGGAGACGGCATAAGCATTGTACGAATCAAAATATTTTTCTCCGTTCAGATTGTCAAAATCGATGCTGCCGGATTGTGCCATAGAACTGACGTTGACAATTTGGGCACCCGATGTATTTTTCAACAAATCAAGTAATTGCAGAGTCAGCGCAAAAGGTGCGATATGGTTCACCATAAAGGTACGTTCCAATCCGTTGGGGAGGATGATTCTCTCATTTTCAAAAACACCGGCATTGTTCAGCAACACATCCAGGCGGTTGTAACGGCTCTTCACCTTTTCAGCCAACGCTTCGATATCTTTAAAATCCGTCAGGTCAGCCTGCACGGCTTCCACCTTTTCGTTCCCTGCCGCCTTCCTGATTTCGGCGGCTGCCGTTTCACTTTTGGTTTTATTTCGTCCATGAACCAATACATGATGCCCCATTTGCGCAAGCTCCAGTGCCGTTTGTTTGCCAATGCCATCGGTGGCACCGGTTATGAGAATAATTTTTATATCCATTTTTCTTTCCTGATTTGGTTTCTCCAAAATTACAAAATCACAGGAAAATCGTATTTTTGTCCCGCTCAAAGCACGAGCTATCACAGAAAAATAACAACCTGATTATAAAAAATATGAATCTAAACGCTGAACAAGACAAAAATACAGTCGCTGCCATTCGCAGCCTCATAATGGATGGAATCCGTAAAGCCAATTCCGGACATCCCGGTGGTGCCATGTCGTCGACTGATATGGCTTATATCCTTTTTAAATATTATCTGAAAACAGATCCCAACGATAGCAAATGGCTCAACCGCGACCGTTTTGTCCTTTCGGCAGGTCACGAAAGTATGTTGCTTTATTCTTTGTTACATCTACAGGGTTATCTTCCCATGGATGAATTAAAACGCTTTCGCCAATGGGGAAGCCTCACTCCCGGACATCCCGAATATGGACTTACACAGGGCGTTGATGCTACCACAGGCCCTTTGGGACAAGGTGTTGGAATGGCAGTAGGCATGGCTGTTGCCGAAGCTGCACTCGCTGCCCAAATGGGAGAGGACATTATTGACCATTATACTTATGTGCTGGCAGGTGACGGCGACTTGCAGGAACCTGTTTCCCTTGGTGCTGCTGCCAATGCAGGTCATCTCGGACTGGGAAAACTTATTCTTTTTTATGATAAAAATAATGCACAAATTTCCGGCAGCACTTCCCGTGCCGACAGTACGGATATTGCCAAAGTATTTGAAGGATTAGGATGGCAGGTGCTGGAAATTAACGGCCACGACCATGTGCAAATCAGCCTGGCCATTGATCAGGCACAGGAAGAGAAAAACAAGCCTACGATTATTATCGGAAATACAATTATGGCCAAAGGTGCTGCCACGGTGGAAGGTGATTTTCACACCCACGGATCACCGCTGTCACCGGAAGAAATAGCTGCTACAAAAGTAAAAAACAAGCTACCCGGCGATAAATATTTCTATGTTCCGGAAGATGTTTACACTTTTTTCCGTGCAAACCACAAAGAAAACAAGAAAGCTGTAAATACATGGAAAGCCTTGGTTAAAGAAAAATCCAAAGCCGATGCTGCTTTCGCAAATAAATTCCAGGCTATTTTAAACAATAAGCTGACACCCAATTTAAAACTTCCCGATTTTAAGCCTGGTGAGAAAATGGCCACCCGCGCTTCCTTCGGGAAAACGCTGGCCTATTTTGCAAAGCAAACCGACACCATTCTCGGCGGTTCGGCCGACCTGGAACCATCCAACAACACCAAAGCTTACGCTGATATTTCGGGCGAATTTACCCGCGATGACCACAGTGGGCGGAATCTCTCATTTGCTGTACGGGAATTTCCCATGGCCACCATTCTGAACGGCATAGCCCTGCATGGTGGTTTCCGGCCTTTTGGTGCTACTTTCCTGGTCTTTTCCGATTATGCCAAACCGGCCATGCGTTTGTCAGCTCTTATGAAACTCCCTGTTTTATATACTTTTACACACGACTCTTTTTATGTGGGCGAAGATGGTCCCACCCACCAACCCATAGAACAGCTGGCAGGCCTCAGGGCATTGCCCGGATTGTATGTTTTCCGTCCGGCGGAAGCCCGCGAAACAGCCGGACTGATGCAACTGGCCTTTGCCATAAATGACAATCCGGTAGCCTTTGGCTTCACCCGCCAGAGCGTTCCCACACTCGGTGTGGAAAATGTGGAAGAAAAAGCCAAAAAAGGTGCTTACATTGTACTCGGAAACGAAAAAGAAAAACCGGAAATCATTCTTATAGCCAGCGGTTCGGAGGTACACCTCGCCATGGCTGCTGCCAAACAGATATCCGGAAAAAAAGTACGCGTGGTCAGCATACCCTGTATGGAACTTTTTGACGAACAGCCACAGGAATACAAAGAGGCCGTTTTACCTCCGGACGTAAAATACCGCGTCAGTATTGAAGCAGCCAGCACCTTTGGCTGGGGAAAATATGTAGCTGATGGCTGGAGCTTCGGTATGGATCATTTTGGCGCTTCTGCTCCGGCAGAAGTATTGGAAAAGGAATTTGGATTCACACCGGAAAACATTGCCCGGCTGGTGGAAGAACGGTATCCGAAAAAAGTTTAGCCTATGAAAGAACAAAAAACACAAATTGCTCCCTCCATTTTGTCAGCCGACGTGCTGCGGCTGGAGGAACAGGTAAGCGCACTGGTTAAAAACGGCGCCGATTTCATTCACGTGGATGTGATGGACGGCCATTTTGTACCTAACCTGACTTTTGGGCCCAACATGGTGAAGGCGCTTAAACGTATCACCTCCCTCCCACTGGATGTGCACCTTATGATTAGTAACCCCGACTTATACATTGAAAAATATGCACAAGCCGGTGCCGATATCCTCACCGTTCATCAGGAAGCCTGTACGCATCTGCATCGAACAATACAATCCATTCATAACCAGGGAATAAAGGCAGGAGTGTCGCTCAATCCGGCTACTTCACTTTCCACCATTGAAAATGTGTTGGACGACATGGATTTGCTGTTGATTATGACTGTAAATCCCGGATTTGGCGGACAGAAATTTATCCCACAGGGAATAAAGAAAATCGCGGAAGCAAGAAAAATGATTGATACTTCCGGTCGTGATATTCTACTCGAAGTGGATGGCGGCGTGGACAGTAAAACCGTGAAAAATATTGTTCAGGCCGGCGCACGGGTGCTGGTTTCGGGCAGTGCTATTTTCGGCCAGCCCGATATTGTGAAAGCTATGAAAGAGTTAAAGAATCTGGCTGAAAAGGCACTGTAGAATTAAGGTTATCCAAAAAGCCCGACAAAAAACACAAAGAAATTTGTACCACTGAATCACAGGTCCTTGCGCCCATTTACATTCGGGTCACAGACCCGAATGAGCAAAAGGAAAGCAGAAAATTCTTATCTTAAAATCTCTTTGGCGTAATTTATCCAACTCATATCCTTCGATGTTTCCGCCACATTTTCCCTCGGAATGGGTTTCGTAATAGCTTTGCGCATAACATCCGTCATAGATTTGATATTTTCCGGTTCGGCGAGATAGCCGTTGTATCCATCCTTTACAGTTTCCGTAAAATGTCCCACCCGCGTGGCCAGCATAGGCATATCAAAATTATAAGCAATGGACTCAATACCCGAAGGGGTGGCTGTCAGATAAAAAAGCATGATGTTGTCACTTACCTGGAAATATTTGTGTACTATTTCGTTGGGAACAAAATCATTCATCACATAGGTTTTGTCTCTCAGTTTCAGCGCATCAATTAAAGCCAACGGATTGTAATTGCGTTCATCATCCTGTTTTTTCAGAAAGATTTTTTTGGCCAGACCAAAAGTAGCATTTTTTATTTGCGTGGATAATTTTTTGTTGTCGAGCGTATTCCAGAACGACTCTCCTACAATCAGCAAGGAGATATCATCACGTTCTTCCGCAAGCCGGGCAAAGGCTTTGATAACATTGTGCAACCCTTTGTATTTGCGGATAAATCCGAAAAAGAGAAAGACATGCTTTTTCAGCCCCATCTCCTTTTTG
The DNA here is from genome assembly GCA_015488735.1 of Bacteroidales bacterium. GTDB lineage: Bacteria > Bacteroidota > Bacteroidia > Bacteroidales > F082 > Sulfidibacterium. Next base: position 5,158 of record WFNG01000043.1, read on the forward strand.
GCTTTTTTCACATCAAACTCCGGATCAGACCGAAACATGTCGTACACAGGATGATACAACTTCAGCACCTTGATGCCTTTGCCGATAAATTCTTGTCCGCGCTCCAGCACTTCAAACTGTTTCTCAGGAAAAAGTTGTTTTAGTTCATCCGCTGTTTTATAGGCATGTACAACATACGCATTGGCATGACGAATTCCCTTTTTGGTATAAAATTTATCAAGGGCACTTCCCTCCTTCTGTATCACAAAATGAAGGTCGAAAAGTACTTCCATGTCCTTGTTTTGCTTCAATTTGCGGGCAATGTATCCCAGCGGAAGTCCCTGGATGGCAATGGCCCACTGAAAAATCACCTTTTGTGGTTTTAACTTTTCAATGAGTTTTACGGTCGCTTTCCAACTCAAAGGATTGTTATAGTTGGTAATGTAATGTACTTTTATCCCAGTTCCGGCCAGCTGGTCAGCCTTGCTTTTACGGTCGATAAAATCGCGGGGAATGATAGCAGGATATTGTTGTGTCCACGAAACGATGTGAACGTCCGTATCTTTCATCTTATCAAAAGCTTTGGCCAACGAAGTATTGTAGTTGGCAATGCCGCCTTTAAACCTGGGTCCCGGCCCGAAACAAACAATGGTTTTTTTCATATAAATCTATTTTTTACCACAAAGGACACGAAGGAAATCACCAAGGGCACAAAAATCTGAGCCATTTTTCCTAATGCTGGTCGGGATTTGCAATCCCGACCCCTTTAATGGCATTCGGATTTTAAATCCTTTATCCCTTTACATTCAGATTGCAAATCTGAATGAGCGTGAGGGGTTATTTGGAAAGGCCGGGATTACAAATCCCGACCAGCCAAAATTCACTTCATTTTACAATTTCTTCAATGCAGCTTCATACACCCGGCGCATACCTTCTTCGAGGGAGATTTTCGGCTCCCAGCCAAATTTTTCTTTCACCAATGTGGGATCACCGTAGCGGGACTGTACACCTACCGGTTTGTCCAGCAATGGTTTAATAGCAGGATGATAACCTGCAATAGAAGTAAATACATCAATCAGCTCAAGAAAAGTAGTCAATTTTCCCGAACCAATGTTATAAGCTGAGCCATCATGTACCTCGTCCATTAAAATCTGTATGAAATCGATAATATCGTCAATATGGACAAAGTCGCGCCCCTGTTTTCCACTGCCCCACACCTCGAAGGGATTTTCCTTTTTGGCAGCACGCAAAGCAATGGCCGGTACCGGATAACTGGTTTCCTGATCTTCGCCATACCCTGAGAACGGACGGATGCAAACGATGGAGATACCATAATGTCTGGCGGCGATTTGTGCCAGAAATTCACCGGTGAGCTTTGTCCAGCCGTAGGTCATATCCGGCGTTCCCAGATTTTTGTTGAAATCAATATCCCCTTCTTTCAAAGCCAGAGCACCTTCCACATTCTGCAAACTGGTAGGATAGGCAGCGCTGGAGCTGGGATAAAGTACCCGGTCGGGTTTGTGGCGGGTAATCCAGTAGAAGAATTCCGAGTCGATGCTCAAATCCAGGCCTACCATCATGGGATCACCATCAATTTTCATGCGTCCGCCCACAATGGCTGCAAAATGGAATACATCGCTAAAATGGTCAAAATCCAAACCGTATTTATCCTGAATATAACGCGGATTTTCTCTTTGGTAAAAAAGGAAATTCCGGAAGTCGCCTTTCCAGAAATAGATTCTTTCATCTTCTCCTATAATCTCCAAATCCTTAAACGGTTTGGAAACAAAATTATCCAGCCACTCGCTGGGATGCCGTCCGATGGACAAATCATCTACCACAAAAATTTTGTCTTCCGTTGTTTTCAGCAGACGTTTCACCACATTTCTTCCGACAAAACCGCATCCGCCCGATACCAAATGTATTTTCATATAACTGTTATTTTTTAAAATATTGATATTCTGATTTTTACTAAATCTCAAATAACAAATCACAAATAAATTTCAATACCGAAAGCCCAATGTCCAAAATACACGTCCCTGAACGTCATTGCGAGTGCCATGTGGAAGCCTTGTGCGCCTGGGCGAAGCAATCTCTTTTACCATGATATTTATTCTCTCATCTCTTTCATTTATGGATTGCAAATCCATTAGCCCGTAACATTCGGATTGCAAATCCGAATGAGCGAAAGTTTTGAGATTTCATTATTGGATAATTGGTGCTTATTTGCTATTTGTGATTTGTTTTTTTGGTTATTGATTATGTGATTTATTTTTTAAAGTTAATGTATTTCTTAATATGATATTTCTTCATTTCGTTGGAACTGCGCGAGATCATCTCACCGAGAAATCCTGCCAGAAAAAGCTGTGTTCCCAAAATCATGGCCAGCAGGCCCAGATAAAAGAGCGGGCGGTCCGTCATTTTGTAAGCTTCCAAAAAGAGCTTGGCATAAGCCAGATAACCTGCAATCACAAACCCGATAAAGAAAAGCATGGAACCCAGCGCACCGAAAAAATGCATGGGACTCTGGATAAACCGGGAGGTAAAAGTGATGGAAAGCAAATCGAGGTAGCCTTTGATAAACCGGTCAATACCAAATTTAGTTACACCATATTTTCGTTTACGGTGCTGAACTTCTTTCTCTCCTATTTTCCGAAATCCTGCCCATTTGGCAATCACCGGGATATAGCGATGCATTTCACCGTAAACTTCAATGGATTTCACCACATCGGAACGATACGACTTCAGCCCACAATTAAAATCATGCAGCTTGATGCCGGAAAGCACACGTGTAGTGTAATTAAAAAACTTAGAAGGAACTGTCTTGGTAATGGGATCATAGCGTTTTTTCTTCCATCCCGATACCATGTCGTAACCCTCTTCCCTGATGAGCCGGTACAATTCGGGGATTTCATCGGGACTGTCCTGCAAATCGGCATCCATGGTAATCACCACATCACCCGAAGTCATTTTAAAGCCTTCGTTCAGCGCCACGGATTTGCCGTAATTACGAAGAAACCGAATACCCTTAATGTTTTCGTTTTCGGCAGAAAGTGCCTCAATTACTTCCCATGATTTGTCCGAGGAACCATCATCCACATAAACAATTTCAAAAGAGAAATGGTTGGATTTCATCACACGTAAAATCCAATCATTCAGCTCCCTTAACGATTCATCTTCGTTGTACAACGGGATTACAACCGAAATATCCATGGGTTCTTATTTTGCTACGCCAGGGTTCTGTCCTCACGCTTGGCAAAAATAGCAATAATCAGGGAAAAAATGGTACCGGCAATCAGATTTGAGATAAATTGAGTAACGGCACTCATAAACGGATTTGTAAAAATTTTCACCATGTCCAGTGCTTTCTGCAAGTCAGCGTCACTGATATTCGGATTGGAAGCCAGAATCTTATTCTCAGCTTCAGCACTTGCTTTGGCCAACGCCGAAGGATTGATATATTGCAAATAGAAATACGCAAAAATAGCAAGCAGGATAGCGGCAAACAAGGTAATCAGGAAACCTGTCCCAAAAGCTTTTCCATACGACATAACGCCTTCGAGCTGTTTTTCTCTGATACTTGACATTCCCCAATACAAACCGCCAACAAAAAGAACGTAGTTAAACAGATTCCAGTAGCTGTGCATGTCAACACCGGCCAAATAAAGGATTAACGTGTAAACAACCATAGCCAGTCCGGTAAGCAGACCGAATTGCAGTGCAGGTAAAAAAGTTGATTTTTGTTCCATGTTTTAATTTTTTTTGTTTTGTGTTGTAAAATTAAAAATAAATCCTTTGCGGGAAGAAAAACATTTGTATTTTTGCCGCGGGTAAGTCTTATACGACCAGCTCCTGCTGAATTCCCCCAGGCCCGGAAGGGAGCAAGGGTAGGTGGTTGTAGCGGTGCGATATAAGTAGCTTACCCATTTTTTTTTGAAGTACCGGAAGTACCTGGAGTACTTTTTGCCTATCTTCGCCCTGAAAATACCGAAAAAAGTTATGTTGATAAAAATTTATCCCGAAAATCCTGCTCCGAGGCATATTCGCACTGTAGTGGAAGTATTAAACAAGGGTGAAATTGTGATCTTTCCCACTGATACGGTTTATGCCATGGGATGCGACTTATTTCATCACAAAGCTTTTCAAAAGATTCAACAGATAAAAGGACAGGAAAAAGCCAAAAACAATTTCTCCATCATCGTGAAAGATCTCTCCATGCTTTCCGAATTTACGCTTCCCATAGATAACCACATTTTCAGGCTTATAAAGAAAAATCTTCCGGGGCCGTTTACTTTTATTCTAAATGCCAACAGCAAAGTGCCCAAATTGTTTCAAAGCAAAAAGCGGACGCTGGGAGTGCGTATTCCTGATAACCGTATTTTAATGACCATTGTAGAAGAATTGGGTCATCCACTGGTGACCACTTCCATACACGATGAGGACGAGGTTGTGGAATACACTACCGACCCCGAACTTATCCATGAAAAATATGGCCATTTGGTTGATACTGTAGTCGATGGCGGATATGGAGACAACGAAGCTTCCACGGTTGTGGACTGTACTTCTGGCGAACCGGAAATTATCCGGCAGGGAAAGGGAATACTGAAGGCATAAGCTCCCGGGAAGTTTCCAAAAGACATTTCAAAAATTTCAATAATTTTTTTAAAAAAAGATTTGATAGATAAAAAAAAGTACTATTTTTGCGCCTCCAATTAAGGGATGATTCGTTAGCTCAGTTGGTAGAGCATCTGCCTTTTAAGCAGAGGGTCCCGGGTTCGAGCCCCGGACGAGTCACTTCTAAAAAAAGCTGCTTCTTTGAGGCAGCTTTTTTTGTTAATTTGCACCAAATTAGAAACCATGAAAGAGACCATAAAAAACCTGAGAGACCACGGCTTTGAAGTCGTTACCGTAAAAGATGCTGCAGAAGCCCTGGAAACAGCCAAGAAGTTCTTTGCCCACGCAGGATCGGTGGGGCTGGGAGGCTCAATGACCGTTCAGCAAATCGGATTGCTTTCCTGGTTACGCGAGCAGACCGGATTTCAGCTTTTCGATCAATATGAAGAGGGTATTTCCATGGAAGAAAATGTGGAACGCCGCCGAAAAGGACTGCTTGCCGACGTCTTTGTTTCCAGCTCCAATGCCATCACCCGTTCAGGTTATCTTGTGAATGTGGATGGCGCAGGGAACCGCGTGGCAGCACAGGCTTACGGGCCAAAGAAAGTATTGCTCATCGCAGGAAAAAATAAAATAGTCGATAATGTGGAAGCCGGTTTCCGACGCATCGAAGAGGTGGTTGCCCCGAAAAATGTGGAACGCGTCAACAAAAAAGCTTTCTCCCTGAAAAAGGAACAGAAATATACTGTTCAAAATATCCAAAGTGTCTTTGTCGTTATCAAAAAAACAGATAACCGAAACCGGATAACCCTTATTTTGGTTGATGAAGAGTTAGGATTTTAAAAGTGGTCAAAATCAGAATTTCTCAAAAGCGCAGCTCACTGTTTAGCCTGTTTCCGGAAATTAGTTAATCCTGCCCAGCGCATCCATCAGGTTACTTTTGTAGGAATTCCCTACTGGCAACCATTTTCCGGCAATAACCACCCGGTTTTTCTCAACCGTTTCAACTTTGGAAAGCGGCACAATATAAGAACGATGAATCCGCACAAACTGCCCTTGAGGAAGTTTTTCCATGATGTTTTGCATAGAAATCAGTGGCATCACCATCTTCTTTTCTTTTAAAACGATTTTCACGTAGTCTTTCATTCCTTCGAGATACAGAATCTCATCGTAAACAACTTTGATGATTTTTGTCCCGTCTTTCACGAACATAAAGTCGTGGGAAACATCGGAGGAATGAGGTTCCAGGGGTTTAAATTGTTCGCGGGCTTTGTTGACAGCTTTCAGGAAACGCTGAAAAGCAAACGGTTTCACCAGATAATCCACGGCATCCAGATCAAAACCGGTTACCGCATAATTGCTGTATGCCGTGGTAAATATCACCAAAGGCCTGTAGTTCAGCGATTCGTACAGCTGAATACCGCTCATGTCGGGCATTTGTATATCCAAAAAAACCAAGTCAATTTTCTCGTTTTGTAAAACTTCCAGTGCTTCAAAGCCGTTTTTGCAAGATGCTTTTAGCTTCAAAAAGGGAACTTTTCCGGCAAACTCTTCCAGAATATCCCGCGCCAGTGGCTCGTCATCAACAATGATACAATTCATCATGCTTCCAGGTTTAGTTGTAAATGTACCACAAAATTACCACTTGTTTCTTTGTAAGCCAGTTTATGACGACCCGGATATAATAGATCGAGCCGTTTACTTACGTTTATCAGTCCAATACCCGAAACCGAATCTTTATTTTGAGCCTGTGAAATACGGTTCAGCATGTCAAAAGTCAGTATATTATCTTTTACCTTCAACTTTATTTGAATATTTCCGCCTTTAGTATCCACCCCATGTTTAAAAGCGTTTTCGATAAACGGGATAAACAACATGGGTGCAATCATCTTTCCCTGAACAACACCTTCCACATCAAAATTTATTTTTACTTCCGGCGGTAGCCGAAGCTTTTGCAATTGAATATAATTTTTCAGGTACTCCGTCTCTTTTTCCAGTGCCACTTTCTCCCTGTCCGATTCGTAAAGCATATGACGCATTAGCTCAGAAAGCTGGAGAATAGCATCCGGTGTTTTGTCCGACTTCTTAATGGCCAGCGCATAAATTCCATTAAGACTGTTAAAAAGAAAATGCGGGTTCACCTGTGATTTTAAGAAAGAGAGCTCAGAAATCAGCCTTTGTTTTTCCAACTCCTTACGTTCTTTCTCCTGCTGATACCACTCGCGGGTTTCGCGGGTAATGGTACTAATAAAAAAGCCCATCAAAACTACTACCACCGTACCAGCATTTTCGGCACGACGATGACGCTCGCGTCGTTTCTCTAACCGTTGTAATGTATTGGCATTTACACGTTTCGGGCCAGCGTGTGTTTCTGTTACATATTTCTCTCTGACCTTGTACATCACAAAATCATTGATATAGTATGAAAATACAAGCGCAAAAAGTACGGTAAGCGAAAACAGAATCTGCTTTTTGTGCAACAGCAACCGCGGAACAAGTACAAAATAATTAAGATAAAAAAAGAAAAATACCAACACAAAATGGAGGTTTCTTTTTACCATAAAAACCGGTCCGGAAGGAGCCTCAAATAAAAGATCAGGCAAAAAATAGATCACAATCCAGGCCAGTACATGCAAAATGGGCGTGAGATATTTGCGAAAGGTCATGTTGTTTCGTTTTGGCGAAAATAAGGATATAAACCATTGGGGAAACAACAGTTAGACCAAGCCTCTTAAAAAATCGACCAGCCCGCCGGGATAACCGATGAATTTATTCCGGATTAGGCAGCATTTCCTATCTTTGTTCCGGATGAATCACCAAACCCAAACCATGAAAAAAATATCACTCCTTGTGCTGCTGGCGGCTCTCTTTCTGACTGCCTGCCAACAGCCTGTTAAAAAAAATACAACCATGAGAAAAAATCCATTGCTTGGAAAATTTGAAACGCCTTTTGGTGTTCCGCCGTTCAGCAAGATAAAAGCATCCGATTACCAGGAAGCTTTCAAAAAAGGTATTGAACTGCAAAACGCCGAAATTGAAAAAATTGTCAACAATCCCGAAATACCCACTTTTGCCAATACGGTGGAAGCGCTGGAACACAGTGGGAAACTGCTGGAGCGCACCAACACCATTTTCGAAAACATCTTGTCGGCCAACACCAACGATACATTACAGAAAATTGCCAAAGAAGAAGCGCCGGTTCTTTCGGCTCATTCGGATAATATCCTGATGAACCAAAAACTGTTCGACCGTATTGACAAAGTTTATCAGCAAAAAGAAAAACTGAACCTGAATACCGAACAGAAAACCCTGCTGGAAAAGACTTTCCAACGCTTTGTCCGCGGCGGTGCCAAACTCTCCAAAGCCGACAAAGAAAAGCTGAAAGAAATCAACGGCAAGCTGAGTGTCTTTTCCCTGCAATTCGGCGATAACGTGCTGGCTGACAACAACGCGTTTCAGCTTTACCTCACCGACAAAAAAGAGTTGGCCGGTCTGCCAAAGGCCATCATTGATGCCGCTGCCGAAACTGCTAAAAATATGGGAAAAACCAACGGATGGATATTCACCCTGAACAAACCCAGCTTGATTCCGTTCCTGCAATATTCAACCCGCCGTGCCCTGCGTGAGAAAATGTTTAAAGGCTATATCATGCGCGGCGATAACAACAACAAAAACGACAACAAAGCCATTGTAAAACAAATGGTTAACCTGCGTTTGGAAAAGGCTAACCTGCTGGGCTACCCCACCTACTCTAATTATGTGCTGGAAAACAGCATGGCCAAAACGCCGCAAAATGTCTTTAAACTGTTGGGCGAGATTACTCCGGCAGCCATGAACATGGCAAAAAAAGAAGCCGCCAACCTGCAAAAATTGTCTGATGCCGAAGGAAACCATTTCAAAATCCAACCCTGGGACTGGTGGTATTACACCGAAAAGCTGAGGAAGCAAAAGTACAACCTCGACGACGCTGAACTACGGCCCTATTTTGCATTGGAAAATGTGCGCAAAGGTCTTTTTAAAGTGCTGAATAAACTTTACGGCATCACCTTTAAATTAAATAAGGATATTCCTGTCTATCAAAAAGATGTGCGTGCCTATGAAGTACATGAAGCCAATGGAAAACTCATTGGTATTTTGTACATGGACTTTTATCCGCGCCCCAGCAAGCAGGGCGGAGCCTGGATGACCGCTTACCGCAAGCAGCATTACGAAAATGGCAAGAATGTTATCCCCATCATTTCTGTGAATTACAATTTCACCAAACCCACCGGCACTACACCGGCACTACTGAGCATGGATGAGGTCGAAACCATGTTTCACGAGTGCGGCCACGCCATGCACGGACTCTTCAGCCAGTGCCAGTACGAAAGTCTGTCGGGAACCTCAGTACCCCGCGATTTTGTTGAGATGCCTTCGCAGATTATGGAAAACTGGGCTTCCGAACCCGCCGTGTTGAAAAGTTACGCCAAAAACTACAAAACCGGAAAGCCTATCCCCGATGCCCTCATCAAAAAGATGGAGATGAGTAGCCGTTTCAACCTCGGCTTCACGCTAACAGAATACCTTGCCGCCTCCTGGCTCGACATGGACTGGCACACCATCACCAAGCCGTTTACCGGAAAAGTGAACACCTTTGAAAAGGAAGCCATGAACCGAATTCATCTTATCCCGGAAATTGTGCCACGCTACCGGAGCACCTATTTTAATCATATTTTCTCCGGCGGATACGCCTCCGGCTATTATAGCTACGTGTGGGCCGAGGTGATTGACGCCGATGCTTACCAGACGTTCAAAGAAAACGGATTGTTCGACAAGGCCACAGCTACCCTCTTTCGCGAAGAGATACTGTCGAAAGGCGGAACCGAAGACCCCATGAAACTCTTTAAAAATTTCCGCGGCCGTGAGCCTAAGCCAGATGCCTATATGAAGAAGAAAGGGTTGAAATAAAAGTTATGCTACGAATGCACGAATGGAAGTTATTCGCGCATTCGTAGCTCAATGTTTCGAGCGTCCACGCAAAAAGGCAGGCCTAATGCTCGTCCGCATTGTAACACAGGCACTCCAATGGAGCAAATGGGGTTGAGGGGATTTCAATACATAGCTAATTGGATGTAGCTGCTAAATGGCTAAATGAAAGCGGAATCTGCGCAGACCAACTTTCATCGTATGGATTTTCATATTCCACATCTGTGCCCAACAATATCTGCAGGTTGGAAGTAACAGAACCATTAGCCAGTTTCCCGGAAATGTAAAGCCGGGCATCGTAATGGTTGGGAGAATAAAACGAATAGTTAAAACTGTTCTTTCCCGTCAAAGTGATGATTTTTCCATTCTTGTCTTTGTACTGGATGGTATCCATATTAACAGTACCGGTAGATGTAACCGTGTATTCCACTTTGAAATATTTGCTCTTTTTAGGATGAGAACAAGACATAACACCAAAAAGAACAACAATAAGCAAGGCACTAAAAATTTGTTTCATAATTCATAGCTTTAGGTATTTATTAAATAGGTTTAAATAATGTTATAATGCATTCAAAATTACGAATTATTCTTTATCCTAAAAAATTCGATACCAATTATTTCGGATAAATTTTATTTTCCAATTCATCAAATTTTAATCAAAGCCCCAACCATCTCAGGCATCTTCGCCTGAAAAAACAGATTTATCATTTCCTGTTAAAGAAAATAACTAAACTTTTAGTTAAAAAACTTGCTTTTTTGTAAAATGTTTATTTCCTTTGCAATAAATAACTAAAGATTTAGTTATAAATAAACAGGTAAAACACACAGGACAAATAAATTTGACACATTCACCCTGTGAAATAGCTTTAATTTCACAGGGCAGGGGGAAATGATTATCTGCAAAATATGTCAACGAATTTCGCGAATTACACGAAAGTTTTTCGCCGGCAAAAAACCCAAATTCATGCAATTGGTGTAATTCGTTGATAAAAAACAACATATTGGTTGACAGTTAAATACAAAATTATAAACAGATGAAAACACTCACCAAAGCCGAAGAGCAAATCATGCAGAAGTTGTGGGACATGAAAAAGGCACATGTTAAGGATATCATTGCCGAATTGCCCCATCCCAAGCCGGCTTACAACACCGTTTCAACCATCATAAGGATACTGGAGAGAAAAGGTTTTGTCAGCCATCACGCACAAGGAAAAACCCACGAATACTACCCGTTGGTTTCCAAAAAAGCTTACCGAAAATCCTTTTTCGGTAACTTTTTTCAAAACTATTTCAGCAATTCTTACCTCTCTTTCACCTCCTTTTTTGCTAAAAATCAGAACCTGAGTCTCGAAGAGCTGGAAGAGATGCAAAAGATTATTCAGGAAGAAATCAAAAAGAAAAATAACCTTTAAACCGAAAGTCATGAACCCATTCTTGCTTTATTCCATAAAATCAATCCTGGGTCTGGGGATATTCTATTTCACCTGGTTCCTTTTCTTCAGGAAGCAAACCGATTTCCGGTTTAACCGTTATTACCTGGTCTTCACTACGTTATTATCGGTAACTATACCGCTAATACATCTTCCGGAACTGTTTCCCGCAGGCTTTCAAAACCCCATTACACAACTCTCGGTCATCCAAATAAGGGAAATACTTATCGGGAGCACAAAAAGCAGTACTGCTACCCATGCAGTACTATCGTTGCAAAGCATACTTTGGGGAATTTACCTTCTAGGAATGTTTGTTATGACCGTTCGTTTTATACTGAGTCTGTTACAACTAAACCGTTTGGTGCGCAAATCGGAGACATTGGTGCAATCAGGGATAAAATTTGTTTTTACAACCGAAAAGCTGCCCGTATTTTCCTTTTTTCGCTATGTTTTCATCAGCCGGACACTGTTTGAAAATCCCCGTGCGGCTGTGATTGTCCAGCATGAAAAGGTTCACGTAAAAGAAAAACATTCCCTTGATTTAATCCTGTTTGAAATACTTTCTGTTTTCCAATGGTTCAATCCTGTTGTTTACCTTATAAAGAAGGCCGTCAAAGAAAACCACGAATTCATTGCCGACTGCAACATGGCCGTTTCCGAAAGCAGCGGAAGCGGTTATCTGAATCTGCTTTTCAGCGAAGCCAGCGGTTTTGAGTTTAGCCCGATTACCCATAATTTCAGTTATTCACTTTTAAAAAAACGTATGATCATGATGAGAAATCAAAAATCCCGCAAAAGTATGCCGGTAAAATTGTTGTTGAGTGCACTGGCCGTCACGCTAACTTTGTTTGCCTGTAACAACCAGACGAAAACGGTTCCTGAAAAACTTCCAAAAGTCATAAATGTTACAAAAAAAGGGAAATTCACCACACAAAATCAGTTAAGCCCTTCTCAAAAAAAGGCAATTTCTTCCCAAATTGATACCGGACAGATTTTTAGGGTAGTGGAAAAAATGCCTGAATATCCCGGTGGCGTAAAAGCACTTATGCACTATCTTGCTAATCACATTAAATATCCGGCAGAAGCCAAAAAGGCAAAGGTTCATGGCCGGGTATTTATCAGTTTCGTTGTTGAAAAGGATGGTAGTATAAGTCATGTTAATGTGCTAAGGGGCATTGGGCATGGTTGCGACAAGGAAGCAGTGAAAGCCGTGGAAAATATGCCCCGCTGGATACCTGGTCAGCAAAGGGGAAAACCTGTTCGGGTAGAATATAACCTTCCCATTAAATTCAGCCTCAACTAGTCGGAAAACTTCCTCTTTGCTTTGAATCAAAAACCCCAACGCGGATTAAAAATCCACAGGCTTTTTTTCTTTCAGGTTGCAAACCTGAAAGAGCACAGGCGGTGTCAGGCGATCTTCATGAAAAAATTACTCCTTTTCTTTTCAATACTGCTTTTTTGGGGCAATGGCTTTGCACAGAAGCCTCAAAAGGCAGTCTTGAAAAGTGACACTTTGCAGGAAGTCAATCTCTCGAACAAACATCTGAAGCGGATTCGTTTTCCGAAAAACAGCCG
>WFNG01000044.1 GCA_015488735.1 Bacteroidales bacterium
ATAAAAAGCAGTATCCCGCCCAATATTTAGCAACGATTTCAAAACAATCTCGTTTTGATGCAGCCTATTTTCAATAGCCACTTTTTGATTTTCTATGGCGGTAACCCGAACGCGTGTAGTAAGCGTATCCAAGCTGATAGCCGACCCCGTTTCCACCAACTTCTTTGCCGTAGCAAGATGTTGAAGCAAATCATCCATTTGCCGGTTTTTCACTTTCAGGCTTTCCCGAAAAAACAAGACAGAATAAAAGGCCTGTACTGTCCGATAAGCCAACCTGTTTTTCAGTAAGTTTATTTTTTCCTGCTGAGCAAGCTTATTTGACCTAAGCAAATTTATCCACTCATTACGCCGGTTAAAATCAAAAATCAAATATTTAACATCCACATGGCCGTTATAATTGCTGGAAGGGGCAAGATCAAGTTGTTTCCCCGGGCCGAAAGGAAGAGTAATAGAAGGGACCGGACCCATATAATTGTAGGAAAGAGAGGCAGCTATTCGTGGGTATTTTGAACTTTCAGACTGTTTAACCCTGCCTTGGGCAACCCGCACATAATCTTCTGCCTCCCGCAGCAAAGGCTGGTTGTTGGTGGCAAGATTTATTGCTTTCGATAAAGAGAGTGAATCACTTACAACGTGTTGCGCCATAGTGGAAGCGGGAATAAAAACAAGCGCCAGCAGCGAAAATAATAAAACAGTTTTTTTCATTTTTATTAATTTTTTTCAGTGACCATTTCTTTTTGTCCTTAACATCAGCAAAGGAATAATGAGCACAGAGGTAAGGAGTGCGCCCACAAAAAAATCATCATTAATACCCTGTACAAAAGCCTGGGCAATCAAATTTTTAAGAATAAGCATTTTTGCCTGGACAACAGATCCATAAGGTGTTGCACCGGCAGAATGAAGTGTAAATTCTTTCAGTCTTTTTACCACCTCCTGAAAAGCAGGCGATGTAGCATTGATTTGTTCACCAAATACCTGCTTGTGGAAAGCAACCCGTTGGGTGAGTAATGTTCCCAGAACAGCAATTCCAAAACTCCCCCCAATTTGCCGAACTGTGTTGAACAAACCTGAAGCCTGACCCAGTTGTACTTTTGGAATATCGAGTAACGCAATAGCCGTCATAGGTGTAAAAATAAAACCAAGAGCCAGCCCTCTGATATATAATGGCAGCATGATCTGATTATGCATGGTTTGCAACGAGAAAAAGCTAAACAGATAAAGAGAAGTGGCCATCAAGACCATCCCGAAAATTGCAGGAATCTTCGGGTTCACTTTATCTGTAATTTTACCCACTATCGGTGACGCAAAGGCCTGCAAAATACCTACGGGAAAGAATACAATTCCCGCCTGCAATGCCGTATAGCCAAGAGAATTTTGTAAATAAATAGGAAGTAAAAAAGCATTTCCGTAAAAAGCGATGCCAAACACAAACATAACAAGGGAAGCAAGACCAAAATTATGGTTATTGAAAAGCTTTACATTTACAATAGGGTAACTGATAAGCGACTCCACCATAAAAAAGATGACAAAGCTCACCGCTGAAATAAACAGACAACTCAAAATAAAGGTGGATGTCCAGCCATCGGTATTCCAGCTGGAGTTCGCTGTGGACAATGCCAGCAACAGAGCTGTCAACGCAATGGTCATGGTGATAAACCCATAAAGATCAAATTTAGTTACGTTTTTAGCTTTGTATTCCTTTTGCACAATCCAAACCACAAGTAACCCCAGAATACCAACAGGGACATTAATATCAAAAATGGCATGCCATGAAAAATTATCCACCAGATAGCCGCCAAACATGGGTCCCAATGAAATAGAAGCTGCGGCAGCAATTCCCCAGAACCCCAGGGCCATTCCTCTTTCTTTAGGTGGAAAGACACGTGTTACAATAGCCATTCCCACGGGCATTACAAAGCCTGCCCCAACTCCCTGAACAACACGGAAAAGAATAAGTACATTTTCGTTCCACGACAAGCTGCATAGAAAGGAGCCAAGAGTGAACAGAAAAAAACCGAGCATATAGGTCTTTTTGTATCCGAAATGATCGGACAACCATCCAGAAGAAGGCAATACCACGGCAAAAGCCAAAAGGTAAGCTGTCATAACCCACTCTATCTGGTCCACACTCACACCGAAGGTAGCCATCATTTTCGGAAAAGCCACACTCACAATGGTGGAATCAAGTACTGCCATAAAAGTACCAATCATGATACTAACCAGCACCCACCATTTGTTTGCCTCAGCCTCATCAACCCGGCTTGTCAAGGCAAGCGGTTTACCATATTCCATTTCCTTTGACACCTTTATCTCTCATTTTTATTTCTACTGACATGCCCGGAAGCAAACTATATTTCATGGTCGTTTTACCCACCGGTTTAATGGAAATTTTTATGGGAATCCGTTGGGTAACTTTGGTAAAGTTTCCCGAAGCGTTATCCGGTGGTATTAAAGAAAATAACGCAGCCGTATTACTGCCAATCTGAAATATTCTGCCCCTAAACTTTGTATGAGGATACGCATCAACATGTATGTTCACCGTGTCGCCAAGCGATATTTTATTCAGGTTAGTTTCTTTTAGCATGGCCGTTATCCAAATATTTTTCAGATTATAAATGGTAAAAACCGATTGCCCGGGAGCCACAACATCGCCTGTCAAAATCCAACGCTTGGCAATTACTCCGGAAATATTAGAATACAATTTGGTATGCGCAAGGCCGGTTTTGATAACCTGAATCTCTGTGTTTAGCGTTACGATTTTACTTTTAGCAATTTCATGTTCCACTTTTGCCGCCTGAAATGCCTTTAGGATGTTATCATATCTTGCACGTGGAATCACATTGCCTTTTATTTGGATTTTGGCCCGGGTCAAATTTATTTTCGCCTGCTCAAGCCTCACTTGTGCCAGCTTTATCCCAAGGCGGGCAACACTCAGCGACGTTACTGCCTGATTTAAACGGGCTTTCATATCGGAAGAGTCTAAAGCCACAAGCAACTCCCCTTTTCTGACCACATCCCCTTCATCAGCATACAACGCCACAACACGTCCCATTATTTGCGGACTAAGGTTTAATTTGTTGGCACTAACAAAAGCATCATCGGTTTCTATAAAACGCGTCTTTTGAATGTACCAGTATGCTGCCGAAGCCAGAATAAGCAAAATAAGAATAATCCCGGTTATAACACTTCCCTTTTTACTCTTTTTCCCGGCCTTTGCCCCGACTGCGTTACTTTGTCCGCCAATTTCTTTGTCCCCTTTATTATCCATAATATCCCCGATTAATTTTATTCAAAATTTTGATAAATTTTTTCCAGTAAGGCACGTAGCTGTCTTACTTCGTTGTCATCAAGATGACGATGCAACTGGTCGTACACCTCTTTATACAACGTTTTAATTTGTGGCGCTAAAACTTTGGCTTTTTCAGTGGCGAAAATTTTATATTCTCTTTTATCTTTTGCATTAATCTCGCGGTAAACATATCCTAAATGCAGCAACCGCTTTACAGCTTTGCTTACAGTAGCCTTATCCAAAAGAATGTTTTTAGCAATCTGTTCCTGCGTCTTTCCTTCGTTGTTCAGAATAAAACACAAGAAAAAAAACTGACCTGCGTCCAAATCATTATCTTTAAGCCTGTCAGACACATAGTTATACATACCCCGATGAATACGGGCAATCAGCCGTCCAATGGTCAACTCCTCACCTTTTATCATCTCGCTCACTTGTTCATTTCTTCTTTACGTTTACCCGTTAATTATTTTGCAAAGAAAAAGAAATTTAGTTTACCATTCAACTAATTTTTAAATTTAGAAAGTGTCTAGATATAAACGGCTGCCTGAATATTTGGTTGGTAATTAAAGGCATCAGGATCACATTTAGGGATATGCAATACGTAGGCGGGTTGCACTGTGAAATGGACATAATTAGATAACAATTAGGAATAGAAATAAAAAAGGGGACGATGCAGAAAAAAAAATCAACAATAAAAAGTTTAAAACTTTGGCTAATTGGAAAATAGTTTCTATTTTTGCACCCCGATTTTTGAACGAAATAGCATAAAGAGCTTAAGAAACAAATAGATAGATGGATACATTGAGTTATAAGACAATCAGCGCCAACAAAGAAACCGCCAACAAAGAGTGGATTTTGATTGATGCAGAGAATGAGGTACTCGGCAGACTGGCTTCCATTGCCGCTAAGTTCCTGAGAGGAAAATACAAAACAAACTTCACCCCCCATGCCGACACGGGTGATTACGTGGTGATTATCAACGCCGATAAAATCCGCCTGACCGGTAACAAATGGGACCAGAAAGAGTATGTTCGTCATACCGGATACCCTGGAGGACAGCGTATTACAACCGCCAAACAGATGATGGCCAAGAAACCCGCCGCCATGGTGGAAAGAGCCATTAAAGGTATGTTGCCCAAAAACAAACTGGGAAGTGAGTTGTTCAGAAATCTTTATGTTTATGCCGGTGGCGAGCATGAACAGGAAGCCCAGAAACCAAAGAAAATTAATTTAAATTCAATCAGATAATAGAATGGAAGTTTTAAATGCACTCGGTAGAAGAAAAACTGCTATTGCACGGATCTATGTAAAAGACGGAGAAGGCAAAATTACTGTTAACGGACGTGATTTTAAAGACTACTTTCCAACAGCTATCTTGCATTATGTCGTTGAACAACCGTTAATCCTCACGGAAAACACGGGCAAATTCGATATCAAAGCAAATCTTGATGGAGGTGGTTTTAACGGACAGGCAGAAGCCCTTCGTTTGGCTATTTCGAGAGCACTTGTAAAAATGGACGAAGAATACCGTCCGGTGCTCAAAGAAAACGGCCTGATGAAAAGAGATCCCCGCATGGTGGAACGTAAAAAACCGGGACAACCTAAAGCTCGTAAAAAATTCCAGTTCTCCAAACGTTAGTATTTCTCAAGATATTGGAACGAGTTTAGTATCCAAATTATTGAAACACTGCCAAGGTAGTCTATTCAATAATTGATTTTAGTGAATGTAAACAATTTAAACAGAATAACATGGTAAAAGTAACCTTTGACGAGATGCTTGAGGCTGGTGTGCATTTTGGCCATCTCAAACGCAAATGGAATCCAAGTATGGCTCCTTATATTTTTATGGAGCGTAACGGAATCCACATTATCGACCTGTATAAAACACAGGCCAAACTGGAAGAAACTTCCAACGCAATGAAACAAGTGGCCAAATCAGGCCGCAGAATT
The DNA here is from genome assembly GCA_015488735.1 of Bacteroidales bacterium. Classification (GTDB taxonomy): domain Bacteria; phylum Bacteroidota; class Bacteroidia; order Bacteroidales; family F082; genus Sulfidibacterium. Next base: position 5,240 of record WFNG01000044.1, read on the forward strand.
CTTTTCGTTTCCACGAAAAAACAAGCCAAAGACATCGTTTCTGATGTGGCTAAGAAAGTCAACATGCCTTACGTTACCGAACGTTGGCCTGGTGGAATGCTCACCAACTTTGCTACCATTCGCAAAGCCATCCGAAAAATGAGCAACATCGATAAGATGATGACAACCAGCTCATGGAAAAACCTTTCCAAACGTGAACGTTTGCAGGTAACCCGCGAACGTGCCAAACTGGAAAAGAACCTGGGCAGTATTGCAGATATGGCCCGTATCCCGGCAGCATTGTTTATTGTTGACATCAACAAAGAGAAGATTGCTGTTGCTGAAGCCCGCAAACTGAATATCCCGATTTTTGCCATGGTGGATACCAATACGGATCCCAACCTGGTAGATTTTCCCATTCCTGCCAATGACGATGCTTCAAAAAGTATTGCTTTAATCATGAATGTTGTCGGTTCGGCTGTGGCCGAAGGCCTTGCAGAGCGTAAAATGGCCCGCGAAAAAAGTGCTGCCGAGAAGAAAGCCAAAGAAGATGCTATCGCAGCCGCCAAAGAAGCAGATTTAAAAGCCAAATCGGAAAATCTGAAACAAGCCGAAGAAGAAGCTGATATTGCCGCAGAAAAAACAGTTAAGAAACCTCGTATTACTAAGAAACCAGTGGTAAAAAAGCCCACAAAATAATCGTTTTCACCAAAACAGATAAAAAGTATTCAGATGAAAATAACCGCTCAACAAGTAAATGAATTGAGAAAAGCTACCGGTGCCGGTATGATGGACTGTAAAAAGGCATTGGTAGAAACAGAAGGCGACAAAGAAAAAGCCATTGACTATTTGCGTAAAAAAGGACAAAAAGTAGCCGCAAAACGTGCCGACCGCGATGCCACAGAAGGTGTTGTACTGGCAAAAGTTAGTGATGATAAGAAATTTGCTGCTGCCGTAATGATAAACTGCGAAACAGACTTCGTTGCCAAGAATCAGGACTTTATTGACTATGTAAAATCTGTGATTGACCTGGCCGTTGCCAACCGTGTAAAAACCACCGATGAGCTAAATGCACTGAAACTCGGTGACCGTACCGTTGCAGAATCTATATTAGATAAAACAGGTGTTATAGGAGAAAAAATCGCATTAGGCCATTACGAGGTTGTCGAAGCCGAAAGCGTTTACGCCTACATCCACCCTGGTAACCGTATTGCAAGTATTGCAGGTCTCAACAAGGCCGATGACGCTTTTGCTGCTGCCGGCCACGACGTGGTGATGCAGATTGCGGCCATGGCTCCTGTAGCTGTTGACAAAGACCGCGTTCCTGAAGATGTTATCCAACGCGAATTGGAAATTGGTAAAGAACAGGTACGCCAGGAAGGAAAACCGGAAGAGATGATTGAAAGAATTGCTCAGGGTAAACTGAATAAGTTTTTCAAAGAAAATACCTTACTGAATCAGTCTTTCATTAAAGATTCCAAGAAAAATATCCAGCAGTACCTGCAGGGTTTTGACAAAGACCTCACGGTTACTGACTTTAAACGTCTTGCTTTAGGTTAAGCAATTTTTAGTGAATAAATATTAAAGCCGTCCCGCTTAAAGCGAGACGGCTTTTTTTGTGTGTAAAGCCATCCGAAAACAGGTTGACAGATTCATCATATTTTTAATTAATATCAGGGAAAATGATGTTGACCTGAGATTTTATTAGATTAAAGCGTTCATTTGATGCTAATATAAAAAGTTATGCTGTATACGGAGAGATACAATAGAATTTTAGAAGAAAATTTGCAAAGATCAAAATAAGTACCTATATTTGTACCTGATTAATAAAAAAAAATAAAAAACAATGATTGCTGCAAACTTCACAGAATTTAGGACTTCATTAAAAAAATTTCTTGATAACGTTGAAAATAATCATGAGACGTTAGTGATAAAAAGAAAATCCGGAAAAGGAGCTGTCATGATTTCATTGGAAGAATACAACTCAATTATGGAAACTGTACATTTATTGAGCTCAAAAGCAAATGCTGACAGTCTTTATGAGTCAATTCGGCAAATGAAAAAGGGAGAAACGGTGAGCCACGACTTAATCGTAGAGTAATGAAAATTACTTTTTCGAAAAATTCATGGGAAGATTATGTTTCATGGCAGAAAGAAGACAAAAAAGTATTGAAAAGAATTAATCAGCTGATTAAGGACATTCAAAGAACTCCTTTTCAGGGAATTGGCAACCCTGAACCATTGAAATATGACCTAGCTGGTTTTTGGTCAAGACGGATTGACCGCGAACACAGACTTGTATACCAGGTTATTGACCAAGAGATATTAATATACAGTTGTAAATATCATTATGACAAATAATGTACGAATGTACGCAGCATAACAATGGCTCATAGTGCATACCGCAAATACTTGAAAATACGACAATTAATCATTAAATGAAAATAGCGTTAAATAGAAAAATAAAACAATAAACTGCGCCACGCACCATAGCCCCAACCGTTGCCCATTATTTTGAAAAAAATAATTCCCTTAAGAGTTGATTATTGAAAATAAAGTATTAACTTTGTAATTACAAATAAAAATATTGTATCATGGAATTATCAATAATAAGAATCGGGAATTCAAAGGGGTTTAGGCTTTCCAAAACCCTGATTGAAAAATATAATATCAAGGACAAGGTTGAACTTATTCTTGAAAAAGGATATTTGATTTTAAAGCCAATTTCAAGTCCAAGAAAAGGTTGGGAAACAGAATTTAAAGAAATGAATGAAAAAGGAGATGACCAACTTTTATTCGATGATATTTTTGAAAACGAAAATTTTGAAGAATGGATGTAAAACAATATCAGATAGTCCTTGTCAACCTCGATCCGACAATAGGAAGTGAAATTAAAAAGACCAGACCTTGTGTTATTATATCACCGGACGAAATGAATAAATTTCTTCGGACAATTATTGTTGCCCCGATGACAACGACTTCAAGAAAATATCCGACCAGAATTGAAGTAAAACATGACAGAAAAATCGGCTGGATTGTAATTGACCAAATTCGTACTATTGACAAACAACGAATTATTAGAATTTTAGGAAGACTATCACAACCAGAGATAAAAGAAATGAAATCAGTGATTAAGGAAACATTTGTAGATTGAAAAGAAGAAAAAACAATGGGTAA
>WFNG01000045.1 GCA_015488735.1 Bacteroidales bacterium
GAAAAAGCACGCTGAAAAATATCGGAACGGGTTTCAACAGCTTTGGTATTTACATTATCCCACCAAACGGAGTTTTTATCTGTGAATAACCGTTCAATAGAACTGCGCACCAGGTTAGAGCCAATTAATTTATCAAAATCTTTTGTTCCTACTTCGTCCATCATGGCATCGCGCAGCACAAAATAAAGCAATTGCGTATAAACAACAGCACCGGTACTGGCTGTATCGTAATTTCCATCCCAGTTTTGCAAAGCAGATACAATTTTCGGGTCACCTTTGTAATTTCCCAGGTTATTTAAAATGAGGCTGACCATTCGCAAATCCCTTGCAGAATGGGTGTCAAGCTGAATTTTTTCCATTTCCTTTGCCGTCCATTTTGGCTGGGAAAGAAGCAGTTTCCGGACACGTCGGGCACGGTATCCGGGAGAATAATATCCGGGATAGATAATCCCATCAACAGGTGGTGGTTCATTGTTTGAGGTATTCAGAATTCCATCCGGCGGGTTCTCTTCCTGAGGGTTTTTTGTAAATGGATAAAATCCTGTAATATCATTTTCTCCACTGGCGCCATCCATAATCATTCTGCAATTTGAGCCTGCTGCATGTATGGGGATTTTTCCGGTACTCCACATGGCTATATTGCCATCCGTATCGCCGTAGGCTATGTTTAATCCCACAATGTCGACCAAAGAAACCGCTTTTTTAAAGCTGTTCATACCGGTTGCATTGTTCATTTGATAAAGCGCCTCCATGGCAGTGGTATTCAGATGCATTGGCGCCCACCAAAGGCTCACAGGTATCTTTGGATTGTCTGTTATATCTCCGTAAACCGGATTGAGGAGCGGGCCGTGAACCGTGTAACGAATAGTAAAAGGAACATCTTTTTCTCCTTTAACTTTTATCGTTTGATGGTCAACGCGGTAGTTTAACCATTTCCCCTCATGCAGATATTGGTTGGCGTTTTCCGGGTTTTGTTTTTCGGCATACAAGTCCATGTTATCAAAAGGAAAAATGGTTAAACCCCAGGCATAATGGTTGTTATGACCAACGAGGGCAAAAGGAACACCGGCAAGGTAATAGCCGTAAAGGTTGTAACCCGGATATTGGATATACGCTTCGTACCATACCGCTGGTTGTGAATATTTAATGTGTGTGTCGTTGGCCAGAATTACTTTTCCCGATTTTGAATGTTCTTTGCTGACTACCCAGTTGTTGGAGCCTTCCCAAATAGGGATGGGGACCAGGCTTTGCAACGATTGTACTGCATTAAAAATTTTTGCCAGTTGGGCTGCTTTCTGAGCACCATAGAGATGAGCTATGGATGCAGAATCTACCCCCAGATCTTTTAAATAAGCATTACCATATTTTTGATAGATGCGGTAAACCAAAGGGTCTTCTTTCAAAGCCGATGTAAAGGTGAGCGACATGTATTCCATTATTCCGAACACATCCGATACCGTGAATTTTTCGGGTTTGAAATCCATGAGGGTGAATTCGATGGGAAGTGTCCTGTTCCTGATAAAAGCATTTATTCCATCAATATAAGCTAACACTTCCTGCTTTACAGGCTCATCTGCCTCTTTCATAAAACGTTTGGCACTGCGTTTGGCCATTTTGTTCAATGAGAGTACCCGCATATATTTGTCTGTTTTTACAAGTCCTTTACCCAGAATTTCGGCCAGCCGGCCTTGTACAACGCGTCTTATCATAACCATTTGAAAAAGACGGTCCTGGGCATGAACATATCCAAAAGCAAGATAGGCATCCTGTGCATTTTGGGCATAAATGTGAGGAATCCCGTAGGAATCATATACAACGGTAGTTTTGTTTTTCAATCCGGGAAGATGCAGCTTTCCTGAATAGTCTGGTGCTGTACTTCTCATCCAAAAATAAACTGCTGCCACCACTACGATAATCACAACGAGCAATGCAAGCAAAATGCGTTTAAAAGTTTTCATTTCTCTATCTTTTTATGGTTCTGTAAGTTTCTGCTGTTTTTGGATTTCAAATGTACATTAATTTGCGAGATGTGAAAAGCGAAAACAGAAAATTCCTCTTCTTTTTATTATTCTTCCACACCGCTAAGGCATTTATAAAAATCAATGTTCCTTGCTTTTTTTATGAGGGCAACGCATCATAGAAAAACTATTATAATATTTTCTCCGGCACTAGCGGGTGTGTTTCTTAAGTTAAAATAGTCTGTAACAAGGCTGGCTGTTTTTGGAAAAGTTTCTCTAAGTTTGCTGTTTCATTATAACCATGATCTAAAATTAAAAATAACATGAAGAGATTTATTTCTATGATGGCAATTTTTATTTTTGCCTCACATTTTACGTTGTTCGCACAACAAAAGCAAAAAATGATGTCGGCGGCAGACGCCTCCTGGCTAAACCCGACATTGTTTCCCAAACGGATTCCGCAGTTGCAATGGTTGGGGAAAACGGATTATTATGTTTTTGCGAAAAAAAATTCGTTTTTTAAAGCGGATGCTGCCCGGGGAAAAGCCGTCCTGCTTTTCGACAAAGCTACACTGAACACCGACTTATCTAAATCGGGTATGGATACTGTAAAACAATTGCCGCGTTTTACTTTTTTTGCCCCGGATAAAGCAGGGTTTTCACTTAGGCACCGGTTTTATGTATATGATTTTCAAAATCACAACATCAAAAAAGTAAATCAGGTTCCGGATTCAGCCAAGAATATCTCTTTTGACAACAAAACCGAACGGGTGGCTTTTACGATAAAGAATAACTTGTACATGGCCGAAAACGGAAAAGTGACGCAAATTACCCACGATAAAAATCCGGGGTATGTGAACGGCCAGATTGTTTCGCGCAACGAATTTGGTATTGACAAAGGTATTTTCTGGTCGCCAGGCGGTGAAAAGATTGCCTTTTATCATAAAGATCAGTCGCGGGTTTTCAACTATCCGCTGGTGGATATCAATCATCGAATTGCAAAAGTGGAAAACATAAAATATCCTATGGCCGGAACCCCCAGCGAGTACGTTAGCCTGGGTATTTATAACATAAAAACAGGGAAAACAATTTTCCTGAAAACAGATCCCAAATCGGAGCAATACCTTACTTCCGTTACCTGGGGCCCTGCCGGAAAATATATCTATACTGCCATCCTCAATCACGGGCAAAACCACATGTGGATGAACAAATATGATGCTTCTACGGGTGTACTGGTAAAGACCTTATTTGAAGAGGCTAATCCAAAATACGTGGAGCCGCTGTTTCCTTTATATTTTAACCCGTTCAATCCCAACGAGTTTGTTTGGAATAGCCGCCGTGATGGCTGGCGCCAGCTTTACCTTTACAACACTGATGGAAAACTCATAAAACAGCTTACAAAAGGAAAATGGGAAGTCACAAAGATGCTGGGCTTTTTTATGAAAGACAAGGTTTATTTTGTGTCCACCAAAGAGAGCCCGCTGCAGCAAAATCTTTATTCGGTGGATTTGCGCAATAATAAAATAATCCGGTTGAGTCCTGACCATGGAACACACAGTGCCATAGTGAGTAAAGATGGAAGATACTTATTGGATATTTTCAGTAGCACCAATGTTTGCCGCGATTATAAGTTGATTAATTATCGTGGCAAAGTGATTCGCACCATCCAACAGGACAAAGATCCGCTGGCTGATTATAAGCTGGGAAAAATGTCCATTTTTACCCTGAAATCTACCATTGACGGTGCTCCGCTTTATTGCCGTATGATTAAGCCGGCAAATTTTGACAGCACCAAAAAATACCCGGTCATTGTGTATGTTTACGGAGGTCCGCACGTCCAGCTGATTACTGATTCGTGGCTGGGTGGTGCCGGCTTTATGCTGAATTATCTCGCAGAAAATGGTTATCTTATTTTTACCCTGGACAATCATGGTTCTGAAAACCGCGGGAGGGCATTTGAGCAGGTCATTTTCCGCCATCTCGGAACCAACGAAATTAAGGACCAGATAACGGGTGTAAATTACCTGAAATCGTTACCTTACGTGGATACAACCAGAATGGGAGTAGATGGATGGAGTTTTGGGGGATTTATGACGACTTCTCTCATGGTTCGAACACCAGGCGTTTTTAAAGTAGGTGTTGCAGGTGGCCCGGTCATCGATTGGAAATATTATGAAGTGATGTATGGCGAACGCTATATGGACACGCCACAGGAGAACCCCAAAGGATACAAGGAAGCCAGCCTGCTGAATTACGTGCATAACCTGCGGGGCCATTTGATGCTGATTCACGGAACCATGGACCCGGTGGTGATGTGGCAAAATAGTTTGTTGTTTTTGCAGAAGGCCATTCACGAGGATAAGTTAATGGACTATTTTGTTTATCCCGGACAGCAACACGGTGTTGTTGGTAAAGACAGGCTGCAATTAACGCGCAAAATAAAATCTTATTTTGACGAGTGGTTGTAACTAATCCATAAAAAAAGCCTCCCCGTTGTGGAAGGCTTTTTTTATCTGTCGGTATTATTCGGCTTTAGATTTTATGAAATTGTAGAACAACCGAACACCAACGCCTGTACCTCCTTCGCCGCGATAGCTTCCTCTTTTCTCAAGGAAAGCCGGTGCTGCAATATCCAAATGGATATAAGGATAATTGGTGAAATGCTCAAGAAATTTTCCGGCGGTAATAGCACCGGCATCCACTCCGCCAATATTTTTGAGGTCAGCGATCTTTGATTTTAGTGATTCCTTGTACTCATCCCAAAAAGGAAATTCGATAATGCGTTCGTGGGTCAGTGAACCAATCCGTTTGAAATATTCAAAATCATCATCGGCTTTGGCTTCCATCCCCACAATTGCCTGCGGGCCAATGGCGCGGGCCGCGGCTCCGGTAAGGGTTGCAATATCCACCACCAGTTCAGGATTATATTCTTTGGCATAGCTAAGAGCATCAGCAAGAATCATACGTCCTTCGGCATCGGTATTCAAGACTTCCACGGTTGTACCATCATGCATGGTAATGATATCTCCGGGAGTATAAGCGTTTCCATCGGGACGGTTGTCGGTGGCTGGTACCAGTCCAACAACATAAACAGGCAGTTTGGCTTTGGCAATGGCATACAAGGCCCCGGCCACTGCTGCACCTCCGGCCATATCACATTTCATGGTGTCCATAAAATTGGTGGGTTTTAAACTAAGGCCGCCGGTATCGTAAACCACTCCTTTTCCGACAAAGACAAAAGGCTTTTTGTTTTTAGCATTTTTTGGTTTCCATTCGATAACCGTAAATGTAGGAGGATCCATACTTCCACGGTTCACAGCCAGCAAGCCGCCCATTTTCAACGCTTCCAGTTTCTTTTTGTTAAAGACTTCTACTTTGGCATTTGCTTCTTTACCAAGAGCCTGCATTTCTTCAGCAAACCTGGTGGCATTCAGGTAAGCTACCGGTTCGTTCACAAAGTCGCGGGCAACAAAAACAGCATTGGTAACAATACGCAACTCATCCAGTTCTTCTTCCGTAATATCATTGTCATAAACATCCACCTGTTCCAGTGTGTTGTCCTTCTTTTTATCTCTTTTTTTGTATTTGCCAAAAGTGTAATTTCCCAGCAAAAGCCCTTCGGTAAAAGCTAACACTTCCTCTTTGGCGGCGTTTACATTAAACACAACCGTACGCTCAACACGCGCCTTGTTGAGGAGCAGTTGGGCTTCATCGCCACGCATGCGGTAAGTTTCCATGCGGATGGAGCGTGTACCGACATACTCACCAAAAACAATGGTCAGTAAGTTTTTGTATCTATTGACACTCACTACGTTATTGTTATTACGATGTTGTCTTTTTATATAGTTTACTTCTTCTTCGGTAAAACCGAGATTGTCGAGATCCTTGCCATCTTTAACGAGGAAAATGGTGTCGGCTGCGGTTGGCTTCCGCAATGCCTTTTTTAATAATGTGTTCATGTTTTTATTGTTTTTGGTTGATAATTATATATTTCCAATTGATTTTTCTTTTTGTTGTACTACAAGATATTCTTTGATTTTTTCCATGGCTTTAAAAGTTGCTCCCGACTGTTGTTCCACATACATGGCTGCTGCTTTTGATGCCTGATGATATTTTTCAGTATCATGTAAAAGCATATCTGCCGTTTGGCGAAAACTTTTTTTATTGTTAATAGAAAAACCTCCCCCGTTTTCCAACAGGCCAAAAGCTTCACGGAAGTCTTGATATTTTGGGCCAAAAATCACGGGAAGGCCATAAACTGCTGCCTCGGGAAGATTGTGAATTCCTTCGCCGAACCCGCCACCTACATAAGCAATTTTACCAAAACGATACAGATAGGATAGAAGTCCTAAGGTGTTGATAATGATAACACGAACATTGTCTGCCGGCTTTTCCTGAATCTCAGAATACAAAACCGGATGAAATTCGTTAAACTTATTTTGAATCTCTGTGATGTGTCCGGCATCAATTTTATGAGGAGCCAGAACCATCTTTACACGCTTTTCGTGAGAAAGATATTCTTTTAAAATATCCTCATCGGGAGGCCATGTACTGCCGCATATAAACAGATTGGTATCCTTTGCAAAACCTTCAATAACGGGAGATGAAAAAGATTCGTGTGCTACTTTAAGTACCCGGTCAAAACGGGTGTCTCCTCCTATTTCATTGTGGTAAATATGTATGCTGTTCAAAAGCGTCGAAGAAATTTTATCCTGAACCTGAAACCAGGTTACTTTTTGCAATTGATTTCTGAACCATTTGGCACCAAAACGAAAAAAATATTGGTTTTGACGAAAAATAGCTGAGATGAAAAAGAGGGGGATTTTATTTTTTGAAAGTTCTCTGATATAATTGTACCAATATTCATACTTAACAAAAACCACCAGCTTTGGCTTGAAAATATGGATAAAATGTCGTACATTTTTTGGCTTGTCGATGGGAAGGTAAAAAATATAATCTGCTTCTTTATAATTTTTTTGCACCTCGTAACCTGATGGTGAAAAGAACGTTAGCAATAATTTGTAGTCGGGAAAAGCTTCTTTGAAAGCTTCCATTACAGGGCGTCCCTGTTCAAACTCGCCAAGGCTGGCACAATGAAACCAGACGACATTCTCGTTTTTCCCAACACTCTTTTCCATTAGTGAAAAGCCTGCTTTTCTACCATCCAGCCATTGACGTGCCTGCCGGTTAAAAGGTGCTGCTATTCGTATTAGAAAAGCATAGCTATAAATAAAGAAATTATAAAATATGCCCATTTCTCCTGTTGTAAATACCGGGAAATAGTATTTTTCCCTTTAATTTTGCAAATATAGTCAGAATAATATTTGTTAACACGTAAAAACATAACGCATTTTCTCAAAGATTATTTGTTTAAATTTACTTTTTTTTAAGAAGATAAATTTAACACGGACATGAATCATAAAAAGAATTATCTCTACATCCTTGGTGCTGTGGTTTTCATCGTGGTTGTTTGGTACTTTACAAAAGCTCCTGTTACCGGCACGCGAGTAATAAAAGTTCCGGTAAAATCTGGTAAATTTGTTGTTAGTGTTACCACTACCGGTGAGCTGGAGGCACGAAGTAATGAGAAAATTCATGGCCCTAATCCTTCGGGTTTGCGTAATGCACGCATATGGCAGTATCGTATTGAAAAAATTGTTCCGGATGGAACAGTGGTAGACTCCGGACAGTGGGTGGCTAACCTGGACCGTTCTGATCTGGAAAATAAAATCAAAGATCAGGAGCTGAATGTTGAAAAACTACGCACACAATACACCAAGACACAGCTTGACACAGCCATGACACTGCGTGATGCCCGCGATGCTCTTATCAATATGAAATATTCGGTAGAAGACAAACAAATTGTGGTGGACCAGTCTATTTATGAACCACCTGCCACCAAAAGACAGGTGAAACTGGAACTGCAAAAAGCAGAACGAACGTATAAACAAGCCAAAGACAATTATGTGCTGAAAAGTGAAAAGGCCAAAGCCGATATGAAAGAAGTAGAGGCCGGGTTGCATAAAGCTGTCAGAAAACAAAATGAGTTGAATAAGCTTAAAAGTGAGTTCGTGGTTTATGCTCCCAAAGCGGGAATGGTTATTTATAAAAGGAGCTGGGATGGCAAAAAACAAGGTGTGGGTGCGCAGATCTCCACGTGGAATAATGTGGTTGCTATTTTGCCTGATTTAAGTGCTATGAACAGCCACACTTATGTAAATGAAATTGATATAAGCAAAGTGAAGAAAGGCCAGAAAGCCATTGTCAGTACCGATGCTTTTCCTGACAAGAAATTTAACGGAGTTGTAACCGAAGTGGCCAACATGGGGCAGCAAATGAAAAATTCCAATGCCAAAGTTTTTGAAGTTATTATTCAACTTGCCGGTCACGACTCTGTGCTGCGACCTTCCATGACCACCAAAAACCGAATTATCACCGAGACTATCGACTCAGCATTGTTTGTTCCCATCGAATGTGTACACAACAACGATTCGCTGAGTTTCGTGTATATGGATCACCGGAAACAACAGGTTGTTACCGGGAAAAGCAACGATGAGGACATAGTGATACGTGCCGGGTTAAAAAAAGGAGAAGAGGTTTATTTGTATCCACCGGAAGGAGCCGGGAAGTGGAAGATGCATTTTCTGAAAGGGGAGTAGTAATGGTCCAGGCGGATACCTGAACCATTATATGCGGACTTAACGTCCGCTTGACTTAAGGAGAAAAATATTTCAGGGAAAAAATCAAACAATAGTTCGAGCGTTCGTCTGGACTATTGTTTTCATTTTATGAATATTTGGTTACATTTGTAACAAATTGAATTTTTTATCTTTAGGCCAATAATATTATGAAAAGATTTATCCTGACATTACTTCTTGTTTCCTTTTTTGCCGGAATGCACCTTGAGGCGCAACAGTTTGTTACGCTAAAAGCAGGCAAAAATACCCAAATCAATGGCTTTACAACAAGCTATATTGCTGCGCTAAAAAAAACAAAAAAGGGTGCAGATTACTACCGGATTACCGTTTCTATTACGAATATGGGCAGCGATTTTTTGCAGCTTTTTTCTCAGGCTTCCCGAACATTTGTCAAAACTGACCATAATGTTCTGGCCTATTTTCAGTTTGTTAACGCTACCGGAAGAGGGCTTTCGGCCACTTCGGGAAAGCTTTATGCTCATCCGTTGACTATGCCGGTACCTTATAAATGCAGAAAATGCCCGCCGCCTGCCGACAGTAAAAAGGATCCTTACAACCACTATGTGGTATCCTATTATATAGGTTTACAATTCCGAAACGGAGCAACCATATCGCGTACCTACGATATTCGTGTGGCAGAGGGAACGAAACCCGTTGTACGGGTGATAATACAATAAAAGAAAAGTTAGGTGCAGGTTAGGTCCAGGCGGATGTCTGAACCAGTAATTGAAACAAAACAGCCTTCCGGGATTTTCCCGGAAGGCTGTTTTGTTATGGCAGCAAAAGAAAGATTTGCTGCAAGGACGTTGTTGCTTTTATTTTGCAGGAGCAGCAGCTGTAGTAGTAGCGGCTTCCACGTGGTCGGGCTGTGGCACGGCTTTGTGAATCGTCATCTCGTCAATCAGACGGGTGTCACCGGCATACTTGTCAATGATAAACAACACATAACGTATGTCCACAATAATGGTACGCTGTAATTTAGGAATATAAGCAATGTCGCCGCTCATGGCTTCCCAGTTGCCATCAAACGCCAGTCCGATGAGCTCACCTTTGCCGTTGATAACCGGACTGCCGGAGTTTCCACCGGTAATGTCGTTGGTGGTTATAAAATCGACATCCTGTTTTCCATCCTGTCCGTAAGGGCCGTAATCTTTCTTTTCATAAAGCTCTTTCAGCTTTTTGGGAACGATAAACTCAGGGTTTTTCGGGTTTTCCTTTTGCATAACGCCGTAAAGATGTGTTTGAAACAAATAATGTACAGCGTCTCTTGGATAATAACCTTCCACTTTACCATAGCTGTAGCGCAGGGTGGAGTTGGCATCAGGATAAAAAACCTTGTTGGGTTCCATTTGCATAATTCCTTCCATAAACAATCTTTTGCCTTTGGCCAGCTTTCCGGCAGCAGCACGATAGCTTGAAGAAGCGGCCATTAATTTGGCCATATAAGCTTGTGCCAGAATGAAAGCCGGATCTTTATTTATCTCTTTCAATGTTGGATTGGCAAGGAAAGCCCTGGCTTTAGCTTCGGTGCTAAAGTGTGATTTCTCAAAAACATAGTTGGCAAAAGCGGTAAAATTATCTTTGAATTTTTTTGCCATTTTGTCGAGATAAGCAGGATGCAAGCTTTCCGGAACTTTTTCAAAATACATTTTGGTCATAGCGGCAAAAACGGCACGGTCTGTTGCCATATCATAATTCTTGTATTTTTTTTGAAGTTTTGCAGACATGGCAGCAGCCATTTTCTTAACCCGCTCCATTTTTTTTGCTTTCAATGCCTTGTCTTTAGTCTCCTTAGCTTGTTTAAGCATACCTTGCAATCCGCTGAACTTTTGTGCAAATCCCAGTAATTCGGCACCCTGGGCACCGGTAATGCTGGCATAAATCAAAGGTTCTATGGTTTTTGATTCGGCAGAAAAAGCACTGGTTATATCCTTTAAGGCCTCGCCGTATTTGGCTTGGCGTTTGGGGCTTTCGCTTACCCATTGGGCAAATCTTTTATCAAAAGCTGCTTTCCTGGCAACGACATGCTGTTTTTTAACGCCCCTCATCTGACCGATAAAATATTTCCAGCTGTTGGCAATCATGGCGTAGTTGGAGGCATATTTAATTTTTACATCAGGATTGGCATCCATGTGTTTTTTCCATACTTCCAGCTTTTTACCGAAAGCTTTAATCAATGGCGGAAAATAATGTTCCATTCTGAATTCCAGTTCGGGAGCCGTCATGTACCGGTTGGTACTTCCGGGGAATCCCCAGACCATGGCAAAATCTCCGGGTTTGATACCGTTCAGTGAAATAGGCAGGTGGTACTTTGGTTTCAAAGGAATATTTTTTATGGAATAAGTTGCAGGAGAACCATCGGGGGCTGTATAAATACGGAAAATAGTAAAATCTCCCGTTTGGCGAGGCCACATCCAATTGTCGGTATCGCCACCAAATTTTCCTATAGAAGAAGGCGGAGCACCAACCAAACGGACATCGCGGTAAACGATATAAACCAACATGTAGTATTTATTACCCTCAAAGAAAGGCTTGATGACTACATTGTATTTTCCATTTTCCGAATTGGCTTTTTTCAGCCTGCTGATAATGGGCTGTACAATGGCCGAACGCTGTTGTTGGCTCATGGTATCCGAAAGATGCGGAATGATACTGTCGGTTACATCGGCCATGCGTACAAGAATAGAAGCTGTAAGTCCTTTGTTAGGGAGTTCTTCCTTTTTGCTCATGGCCCAGAAACCATCTTTCAGGTAATCGTGCTTCACCGAGCTGTGTGCCTGTACTGAAGCAAAACCGCAGTGGTGGTTAGTAAACAATAATCCCTGGTTAGAGACAATTTCTGATGTACAGAAAAAGCCTTGAGGATGGGGACTGTTGGAGAGGCCGGCAACGGCATCTTTCAGGCTGGAGTGGTTTACGCTGTAAATTTGTTCAGGCGTAAGCTTCAGTCCCATACGTTGCATTTCGGCAAAATTTTGTTGCAAAAGCATGGGAATCCACATACCTTCGTGTGCTTTCAACTGAAACCCAACAGATATTAAAATAGCCGTCAGGAAATAGGTAATTTTCTTCATGATTTTTTTAATTGGTAAGACATTATAAAATTCTGTACAAACGTACATAAATTGTTCCAGAAAACAGAAAGATCTGTATAGCAAATCATTGCTTCTGTTTTCAGAAGTTGCTAAAAACCGGACTGTTCGTTTTTGGACGGTTGTGATCCTGAAATGAACAGTCCTTTTTTCTTTTTATCTATTTACGCAGGTTATTATGAAATAACCTGATACCGGCCATATTTTATTTTGGTACTTTTATTTTTACTCCTTTTTTCAGACCCGAAAGTACCTGAATATTAATACCATCAGAGAGGCCGGTTTTTATTATCTGTTTTTTGAAAACCTGCGGTGCGGTTTCTATTTCCACGTAAGTGGTTGAGTCGCCTTTAAAATGCAGCAACCCTTCGGGAATGGCCAGCACACTGTCGGCCCGTTGCAACACAATATCGGCATTGGCACTGTATCCGGAACGGATAAATTCATTTTTCTTTAGTTTTACATCTGCTTGAATCTCAAACTGTACAGCCCCGTTTTCCTCTACTCCTTTGGGGGCAATTTTGGTTAGTACAGCATTAAAGCGGGTATTGTCGATGGCGCCAATGGTAAGAATTAAAGGCATTCCCACCTTGATTTTTCCCACTTCAGTTTCATCAATTTTGCCTTTGAAAATCATGTCGTTCATGTCGGCTACAGTGGCGATGGTGGTTCCGGCGTTGAAATTGTTGGCTTCGATAACCTGGTTTCCGATTTCCACCGGAATAGCCAGCACCATTCCCGAAATGGTGGAGCGGACAAGTGTATTGGTGGGCGACCCTTTTTTCTTGATTTGCCCCTCTTTGATAAGTTGCAGGTTTTCTATGGCTGTTTGCAACTCTTCCTGTGCAATGCTGTATTTGGTTTGTACAGCATCGAAATCGGCTTGTGCAATAACCCCTTTCACCAGTAGTTCGTGCTGACGATCGTAATTGCGTCTGGCTTCTGTCAGGTTAATTTTTGCCTGATCCACGCGTGAAACAGCATTGTTCAGGTTTATCATGTTCGGAATAATCCTGATTTTAGCAATCAGATCACCCTTTTTCACCATTTGACCTTCCTGAACATAGATGGCGGAGATGATTCCCGAAACAATCGGTTTTATGTCTATCTGTTTTCGCGGTAATACTGATCCGGTTGCCACCGTCTTTTTAATAATATTGGTTACAAAAGGTTTTTCAGTTTTATAAACCACAGGTTTTTCTTTTGATTTGGCCCAGAGGTAATAAAGGGTGTACCCGAAAACTCCCAGAATAATAAAGACCACCAGAATTTTAAAAAACGTTTTCATGTTTTGTGCTATTTTATTGTTTTATACTATTTTGATAATTCGTCATTCGCTGCGCTGTCAAACGATTGTCAGGCAATTGTCAGGCAATTGTCATTCATCGTTAAACAGTTGTCAATATTTTTATTTCTCAATTTCTTTTCGTCCCTTCGTCTCTTCGTCTCTTCGTCATTCATCATTCATCATTCATCATTCCTCATTCCTCACTCATCCCTTAATGCCTCCACCGGTTTAATACTTATAGCGCGTTTGGCAGGAATCAATCCGGCGAAAATACCGGATATGACCAGCACCCCCAGTGCGGTCAGCGCCACATGAAAATTAATTTCCGGATGCAGGAAAAACTGTGAGTTAGCACCGCTTTTTACCATAATTTTATCGATGAGCGAAAGCAGGCTGACGCCCACTACTAATCCTACATAACCTGCAACTGTTGTGAGCGTTACGGATTCCATAATAATTTGTGAAATAATATCCATGGGTGTGGCACCCAGCGCACGTTTTACACCAATTTCACGTGTTCGTTCTTTTACAATAATCAGCATTATATTAGATACGCCAATAATCCCGGCAAGCAGCGTTCCCACACCCACAATCCAAATAAGGCCGTTGATGCCCGTAAAAAGTCCCGACATTTTTTTAAACTGCTTCTCCACGTTAAAATGGCCAATGGCCTGTGTGTCTTTTGGATTTATATGATGGATTTTTTTCATAAGTGCTATGACCTTTGCTTCCGTAACCGTGGCTGGCACCTTGTCTTTGGAGGTGATGGCAAACCAAAAGACTTTGTTGCCATAGTTAAAAGTCCGTTGCATACTGGTGAAAGGCAGAAATATACTGTTGTTTTCACGGTCGGCTCTGCCGCCTTTTTTCTTGGATTTAAAAGTTCCGACTACCTCAAAATAAACGCCTTGTATGCGGATATACTTTCCAATGGGATTTACACCTTTTTTAAACAGCCCGTCCACCACGGCTTTTCCAATAACGGCTACTTTACGGTATTGGTGCACATCGTTCAGGTTGACAAAGCGTCCGGTGAGTATATCTACAGGGTCAATTTTCATATACACAGGATAATCGCCATAAATTGTGTAGCCTC
>WFNG01000046.1 GCA_015488735.1 Bacteroidales bacterium
ATCAAGACCGGTTCGTCCGAAAAGTTACCGCTGGTCATGACGAGTACAGGCGTTTTCAGTTTTTCAAAAAGCTGGTGATGAAAAGGCATATAGGGAAGCATTGCCCCCACAGTGCTCAGCCCGTTGCTGACCGGAAAAGGTAATGATTTTTTTTCGCGCAACAAGACAATGGGACGTTGCCAGCTTTGCAACCATCTTTTTTCGTCCGGACTGACATGTAAATATTTTTTAACGGACTCCATATCGGAGAACATAACGGCCAGCGGCTTCCCATCTCTGTTTTTCATAAGCCGGAGTCGTACAACGGCCTCTTTGTTCAACGCATCACAAGCCAGGTGGAAACCACCAAGACCTTTCATGACAACAATTCTGCCATTGTCGAACAGGGAGGCCACCTTATTTAATATTGCATGAAAATTATCCAAAACTTCTGTTTCGGACAGGTGAAGCAAATATTCAGGTCCGCAGTGGTTGCACGCCACCGGTTGCGCATGAAAACGCCGATCAAGAACGTCCGTGTACTCCGAACGGCATTTATCACACATTTCAAAGGGTTGCATGGTAGTTTTGTGCCGGTCGTAAGGCAAATCTTTTATGATACTAAAACGCGGGCCGCAATGGGTGCAGTTGGTAAACGGATAATCCAGGCGGTGTGGTTGCAATTTCATGTCATCAAGACAGGCATCACAAACAGCTATATCCGGGCTTACTTCGGTAACTTCATCCGAATAAGATTGGCTATGGCAAATGGAGAAATCATCAAAGCCTTTCACGGACTCTTCTTTAATGTCTATGAAAGCAACATGTGAAGCCTCAGGTGCTTCCGTTTCAATCTCCCGGATAAACTGCTGAAGCGCATTTTCGGTTCCTTCTGCCCGGACCAGAACGCCTTTGTTATTGTTCTCAACATGACCACGTATAGCGTGGCGTTGGGCCAGCTTATAAACAAATGGACGAAAGCCGACACCTTGTACCAAACCTTTGATTTCTATCTTGTACGCTACCGCTGTCATCTCCGTTACTAATTTATACAGATTTTAAATTCATTAGCTGTTAGTCTCTTCACAAAATAGTTTTATCTTTGCTGTGAATTTCTTAACAGGACAAAAGTAATACAAATTAATTATCCATGGCAGAAAAATCAGAAATAGATCAAATTTTGATAAAATTTGAAAACGACAAAACCCGGTTAATGGACATACTATTATCCATCAACGAAATACAGGGGTTTATCAAAAAAACAGATATGCAAGACATATCGGCATCCCTTGGTATTTCTATGGCCCAGGTTCAGGAAACAGCCTCCTTTTATCATTTTCTCTCATTAAAGCCACGGGGAAAATACAATATTTATCTTGACAACAGCATAACATCTGTCATGAAAGGGAGGGAGGAAGTGAAGGAGGCTTTTGAGCATTATTGTAAAACCACATTTGGCAAGGTCTCCGAAGATGGTCTTTTCGGGCTCTTCGACACCTCCTGCATCGGCATGAACGACCAGGAACCCGCAGCAATTATCAACGACAAAGTTTTCACCAACCTCACCCCTTACCGGGTAAAACATTTGGCAGAAGACATGCGCGCAGGCAAATCACCTGATGAGCTGATGTACGAAGACTACGGCAACGGCAACAATGCCGACCCCGATGTGAAAGCCATGGTCAACAGCCACATCCGGAAGAAATCCATTATCTTGAATGATGATTATCAGGCTTTTGATTTCCTGTCTTCAAAGTTGAAAGGGCACACGCCGGAAACGGTTATCAGTGAGATTGAAGCCTCCAACCTGAGAGGCCGCGGAGGTGCCGGTTTCCCTACCGGATTAAAATGGCGTTTTGGCCGGCGTACGGATGGGAAGCACCGTGTTATCATTTGCAATGCTGATGAAGGCGAGCCGGGCACTTTTAAAGACCGTGTTTTGCTCACGCAATATCCCGAACTTGTTTTTGAAGGGATGGTTGTTGCCGGATTTGCTACCGGGTCTGACATAGGCCTGCTTTACCTGCGTTATGAATACAAATATCTGCTCCGCTTCCTGAACCGCAAACTTGCTGAAATGAGGAAAAAGCATTTTCTCGGAGAAAATATTAGCGGTATGGAAGATTTCAACTTCGACATACGCATTCAACTCGGTGCGGGAGCTTATATATGTGGTGAAGAATCGGCGCTGATAGAATCACTGGAAGGTAAACGCGGCGAACCGCGCGACAAGCCTCCATTTCCTGTAGAAAAAGGCTACCTCGGCTATCCGACCATCGTGAATAATGTGGAAACACTGGCCACAGCAGTGAAAATTTTGCATCACGGTGCAGACTGGTATTCCGGCTTTGGCACCAAAGACTCGCTGGGGACCAAGCTACTCAGCATCTCCGGCGACTGCCGTTACCCGGGCATTTACGAAGTGGAATGGGGATCGAGCATTCGCGAAATCCTCGCCATGTGCGGTGCCCATGATGTCCAGGCCGTTCAGGTGGGAGGCCCTTCCGGAATGATTATCGG
Source organism: Bacteroidales bacterium (assembly GCA_015488735.1). GTDB lineage: Bacteria > Bacteroidota > Bacteroidia > Bacteroidales > F082 > Sulfidibacterium. The sequence continues at coordinate 2,500 of WFNG01000046.1, forward strand.
CATGAAAGATGCCGGTAACATGGACAACAGCGAATTAATGAAATGGTACAAGCCTTCGGGAATGATGGTTGCCGAGAAGTTTTTCGACCGCAAATTAAGCTATTCCGACCTGCCTACCGGCGGCTCTATTATGATCTTTAACAACAGTCGCGATTTGTTGGGCGAAGTGGTGATGAACTTCATGGATTTTTTCATTGAAGAGTCATGTGGTTCCTGTTCCACCTGTCGTAACCTGCCGCTGGTTATGAAAAATAAACTTCAGAAAATACTGGATGGACACGGCATCAGAAAAGATATTTTCGACCTGCTCGACTGGGGAAAAGTGCTGAAAGCCAGCCGATGCGGATTGGGTCAAACGGCAGGGAATCCCGTCCTTTCTTCCATTTTCCATTTCCGTCATCTCTACGAACAACGAATCCAGAGCCTGGCCCAGTTCGACAGTGGGTTCGACCTGGAAAAAGCCATCAAAGAAACAATCAAATATGTTCATAAAAAACCGGTATTTCATCATTTTTAAAGTATCCGAAACATGGAAAAATCAGAAAATAAAATAAAAATTATCCTCGATGGCAAAACCATTTATGCCCGAAAAGGGAGTACAATAGTCGAATCCGCACGGGAAAACGGAACTTATATTCCCACACTTTGTCATTTTGAAGGAGCAGACCCGAAAGCATGTTGCCGGATTTGTACCGTTAAAATCAATAACAGGCTTATGACTTCCTGTACTACTCCCGTGACAGAAGGAATGGAAATAGAAGCCAATACCGAAGAGTTGGTTGATTTGCGGAAGAGTATCGTTGAGCTGCTGTTTGTCAGTGGGAATCACTTCTGCCCCACCTG
>WFNG01000047.1 GCA_015488735.1 Bacteroidales bacterium
CTCCGTGCCGGCCCACGGAAAAAAGCAGGAGGTGGCTTTTGTCGCAAAATGGCAAGGCTGATAATTCCCGGTACACTTTCCACCCCACAGTAAGGAGATGTTTTTAGCAAAATCGTTTTTTCCACTCCTTTTATGGAAAGAGTATCAATACTGCTGGCAAAATTCATTTCAATACTGTTCAGGTTGCGCACTACCGGCTGGTTCGACCGTGGCGTAACCAGTAAATAATAATACCATGGCAGTAATTGTATCTGCGACTGATTTCCCACCTGCCCTGTTCGAACCGGAATAGGAACTGCATTCAAATCAAGCAGCAGGTTTTTGTTCAGACGTACTCCATAAGTAAAAAGCTGTGCCTGTAAACCCAGGTTCAAATCTATGGAAACTGTTGACTCCGATTGCCTTATACTATCCATACTGGCCAGCACCGGATCAATCATCCACAGTACTTTGCCGCCATACATAATATACTGGTCCAGCATTAGTTTTTCCCTTTCGGTAAATGGCTTTTGTGGTTTGTCCACAATAAGCGCCCTGTAGCGCGGAACAATACTATCCTGATTATCCTTTTTCAGCAGAGAGTTTGGCAGACTGTCAACGTTCACCGACTTCAAATCATAATTATCGTGTAGCGTGTTCATAATATCGGCAACTCGTTTTCCCTCCGGCTCTCCCTGTCCTGTAAGATATGCCAGAGACGGCTTTTTCTTTTGCTCCAGTTTGTGAATGGCATTAATAAAAACAAACTCCAGATTTTCAATGGAATGATTCAACACCTCATCGGGAGGAATATTTCGCTCGTTGCTCAGCAGAGAAACCGGAATTTCCCGCCCATGATATTGCAAAACAGCTCCGGGAAAAATAGTCTGTTGCTTCATCCCGTTTTTTGTTTTGACCTGTAAATTTGTGGGGATCAATCCTTTTTCCAATAACGCACGGTAGAAATGTTCTCTTTTCTTCGGATTTGCATAACCGGAAGGGTTTACAAAACGAAACCTTACATCTTTATTATAAGCCTGAAGCTCCTGCAACATTTCCCGTGATTCTGAGGCAAGCCTTCTAAAACCTGTTGGAAAATTACCTTTCAAATACACCGTACACATTAACTTGCTATCTAACTTTTTCAAGATGTTTTTTGAAACTTTTGCAAGCGTAAATCGTTTGTCCGTTGTAAGATCGATACGCGTATAATAAAATGAGCCGACATAATTGGCAGCAACAATAGTTAAAACAACCAAAAGAAACCACAACCGGTATTGCTTTCTGATTTCCCTTGTACGGGAATGTGCTGATTTTTTCATTTTCATTTCCATTTCCTCCTTCCCAACAGGCTAACACTCAGGTAGAGAAAAAAGAAGTTCAGACTAAGAAAATAGATGACATCCCGCGAGTCAATAACTCCGCGGCTCATGGAAGCATAGTGGGCACGGATACCCAATGCACCAACAAAAAGCTCAGCTCCACTGAAAAAAGAAGCAATAAAATCAAAACCCATGTAAACAAAGGCACTGATAATAACCGCAACAAGAAATGAAACAATAGGGTTGCTGGAAAGGGAAGAGGCAAAAACACCCATGGCTGTAAAAGCCGAGCCAAGAAAAAGCAGGCCAATAAAAGAACCCCAAAAGCCACCCGAATCAATATCACCAACCGGAAATCCCAAATGCCAGACAGAAAAATAATAAATCAACGTGGGAAGTAGCGACAGTACTACCAATGTAAAAGCTGCCAGGTATTTGGCCATAATAATTTTTGTGTCACTCAGCGGACGGACAAGCAACAACTCCAGTGTACCACTACGCTTCTCCTCTGCCACACTATTCATGGTTACTGCCGGAACCAAAAACAAAAACACAAAAGGCGCCAGGCCAAAAAGTCCGGAAAGACTGGCATAACCACCATCCAAAATATTCAAACCAGAGGGGAAAACCCACAAAAAAAGACCGGTAACAGTTAGAAAAATACCTATCACCACCCATCCGGTCAAGGTACTCAAAAAGCCAAGAATCTCTTTTTTATATAACGCGCCCATAATGTATTTTTAATTTTATACTAACGCAAAAGTTATTTTTATTATTATCCTTTTGAGGCTTCTGAAATATAATTTATTATTCTTTAGCTAATTATAAAGGCTACTATGGCGAGCCCCGACTGAAACTTTCTTCGACCTGCTACACAAAATTTATCGGGAAAAGAAACATCTCAAAGAAAAGGGTAACTGCACTGAGGAGAATACTGAAAAACAGCGCCCACCAGAAATTATCCACTTCAAATTTGGGAATAATCCACGATGCCATCATAATGATAAAGGCATTGATGACCAACAGGAAAAGTCCAAAAGTAAGAACCGTAACAGGCAGCGTTAAAATCACCATAAACGGATAAACCAGAAAATTTAAAAGGGCCAGCACGATGGCAACCAGACTGGCTGTCCAAAAAGTGGAACCTTTAATGCGAATACCAGGTAATAAAGCGCCAATAATCAAAATGGAAATTATCGTACTTAGAAATTTTAAAATGGAGTACATCATGTTATCTATTGTTTAAAGTTAAAAATTTATTCCAAAAAGAAAATCAAGAGTCTGGGCGTTGCGGTTAATAGCGTAGGACCAGCGAAGCCCGAGAGAGACATTGGGAAAGAAACTCAGAAAATTCCAGTCGGTGTATAGTTCAAGCCCCGTGCTGGAATAATCAGAAACAGTCCCCGATTTTTGCCCTCTCATAAAATCATAAAAAACATGTCCGTAAATTCGCTTCAGATACATTGCTCCCTGCCAGTCCATATCGGGATAGAGAATGGGAAAAGCATAATCTGCTTTGAAAACGGTCATTTTATCATCGTAAATATTTGCATAGCCCCGCGGAATACTCACCAGCGTGCTAAAGGAATAGCTTCCCCGTTGCTGTTTGTCGTATCCCAGATAAAGTTCCAATCCCTGATGTCTTACAAAGCCGGGAAAGTAAAGATGACTTTGCACGGCAAACTGACTGCCGGGATTGTCTGAAAATGGTGTATTTTCATAATCTATTTGAATATTCTGGCCCCATTGGGGAAACAGATCTTTTGCCGAACGCTTATACTGATTATACGCATACAGTTGGTATCGCAAGGTTGTTACGCTATTTTCTTTAAACCGGTATGGATAACCAGCACCCATTTTCAGAAATTTTTCAGAAAAGCCCACGTAGGGCTGCAACCCGTTTAACCATTTGCTGCCGGCAAAATTCAACGGCAGGCTTATGTTATAAGAAAGGCGTGTTTCGTGCCAGAAAATTTCATGCAACAGTCCGGTACTGTCTGGCAGATAAAGACGCCTGTTGCCATAGGTTACCCCTATTGCCATTGCCGGATACCAGCCCAGATAACGAAATTCAAAATTAAATTTCCCCGTTCGTTCGTTGAGATTATATGACCATCCCAAAAGGGTTACAGCAGTACTTAATACATTTTGAGACATGAGCGTAACGCCGGGTTTAACCGTGTAATTATTTAAATCGAAAGACAATGGTGCCCATGAGTGGGGATTGAAAAGATGCCCCAGCCGGCTGTATTTTTTTTCCGGATATTTTTTATCAGGAACAATGGAATCATCAAGGTTGAAAGTGTTTCTTCCACGCAACTTATCTACAAGATATTCGTGATGGGAAACAACAACATTAAACGGCATTATGTTGCCCGGACGCAAAGCAATATGAGCAGTTTTGTATCCGTTGGCAGTATATCGGCTAAAGTATAATTTGCTGCCATCCGGAGAAAAAGCAGCATCAACAGCACCAAAACGGCTGTCGAAAACACGACCGGTTTTACCGGTAACCAAATTAATTTCATACAAATTGTCTTTCCCTTCGTAAGTTCCGGTATAGACCACCCGGTTGCCGTACATTACCGGCCATTTGATTTCGGTAAAAGAAAAAGGCAGGAGTAACCTGGATTTCATACGCGCCGTGTTCAGCAAAAGGATTGATTTACCCCGGTCTCCAAGAACAGTTACAACAACTTTTTTCCCGTCTGCCGACCAGTGGGGAGTCATAAAAAAGAGGTTGGCAGGAGTATGAAATTCTTTTAACTTCCGGCCGGTGGCAACACTCAGAAAATCAAGATAATAGTTTTGTTGTAAATCAACCCTGACGGCAACAATTATTTTTCCATCCGGCGAAAGTGCCGGTGCAAAATAACGACTCCGGCGAGTCAGTATCCTCAGTTTTTTGGTTTTGTAATTATAAATTTTAATAACAGAATAGTCACGGTTGGACCACCGCGGGTCGAAAACATGTTCGTTCCAGCATATCAGGCTGTCGTTGGCCGAGAGTGATTCCCTGAAATCATAACCAGGCGTAAAAAGCCGTGTAACTTTTCCGTCAGGACTAATTTTTACAAACCGGTCAATGTCATCAATAGAAGACTTTTCCGCGATAACATCGCCATTGGCCAACACCTGTGGAAAGAGATAACTGGTATAAAAACGGTCGGATAGCGCATTACCGATAAAATAATTCGCTGGTTTATCCTGAGCCTGCCATTGACTTTTCAGGCTATCCATGGTGGCATGGTAAAATTTCACCTTTTTGTTTCCTGTATTTTTTTTCAGCCGGTGTGTAAAAGGGACAAGCGTATAGCTTTTACGGGCTACCTGGTTTAAAACATCGTTCCAAAGACCTGTTCCATAATTTTTTATCCCCTGAGAAACCAGCTGATACCCCAATGTGTAGTGGTCGGGGACAAAATTACGGTACGAACCGAATTGGGCTTTGTCATAACCGTAAATTTTCCTGCCAAGCACCTGTGCTTTCAGTGGATAAACAAATTCGGGCACCCGGCCCCGGCCACTGTTGCTGTGGACAGTCTCGCTCCACACGGCATCGCCTTCGATAAACCATTGTGGCAGATAAAGGCCAAAAATAGCTGCGGTGCCCTGCTCACCCAAAAGATAATACATCACATTGCCAAAACCCTGGCGCATTTTACACATCTGGACAGCATGACGGTATTCGTGCAGCGTCAGTTGCTTTTGCCATTTTTGCGCATAAGTATCCTGCGATGGCATTTCAAAAAAATCAGCATGAAAAGGTACCGGAGAAACCATGGCGTTGGAAGTAACAGACCGGTTATGAAGCACAATATTCAACCGCCGCATGTGCGCATGATAAGGCGTATTGATGTAGGGTGCCGACAATTGTAACAGGTTTATGTAATAGTTGGCAATTTTTTCATACCCTTTCGGGAATACTAATCTGAATTCTTTTGTCTTGATTTGCTGCCATTTAACCGAAGCCGGATCCTGTCCCGTAAGGTAATATTGCGCTTCTGCCTGCACAGAGGACAGCAACAGCACCACAAACACTACAAAAGAAAGACGCCATCGGTTTTTCATTAGCCAAAGATAAAAAGATTATGAACTTATCGTTGTGCCTCAAGTCCGGGCAGATGTTATTGAAGTCCAAGCGGACGCTTGAACTATTGTTTTGGTGCTTTTGTATTGATATTCTAAATAAATAGTTCAAGCGTCCGCTTGGACTTCAATAGGAAGCTGTTAAAATACCAGAAAAGAATGGACAGTCCTTACCTAATCAATTCCAAAATTAAAGGTGACTTAGCCGGTAGTGTCATTGTTTTCTGTAGCTCCATTATTTTACCGGTCATCACAAATTTACCTTTAGAATAGCCTTTCAGGTCATCGGAAAACCGGTCCATATTTATGGTAACAGGCTTGCTATTGTTGTTGTTCAGCATAACCATCACCTTATGACCTTTATAAGAGCGAAAATATACATACACGCCGTTTTCAACAATATAGTGCGTAAGCTTGCCGAATTGAACGGTTTTATTTCCTTTACGCCAGTTCAGCAAAGTCCGCAGATAGTTGAAAGCATCGTTTTGTTCCGGTGTCCTTCCCTGAGGGGTAAAAGCATCCATTTTGTCGCCCGGCCAGCCACCGGGAAAATCTTTCCGGATGTTACCATCGCCTTTGGCTTTTTCGCCGGTCATCAATATCTCGGTTCCATAATAGATTTCCGGAATACCCCGTGTTGTCATCAGAAAAGCCATAGCCATTTTCCAGCTTTTCAGATTTTCGTGCAAAGAAGAGAAAATACGGTTACTGTCGTGGTTTCCTGCAAAAATCCCCAGTTTCATGGGATTGCTATACACAAAATCCTGTGAAAGCACATCGTAAAGACGTGCCAGGCCCGTATCCCAACCGGGTTTTTCGTTAAAAGCTTTGTTGATAGCATACATAAGCGGAAAGTCGAAAACATTGGTCAGGTGCGAATGGTAACCATCTTTGTTTCTGTTGTTTTCGAGCCAGTATGCTACTGTTGCCGGATAGGAGAACCATGTTTCGCCCACCACGTTGAAATGCGGATATTCTTTGAGAATACGCTGCATCCATTTAGCCATAAAATCTTTGTATGGATAGGGATAGGTGTCCTGCCGGATGCCATCCAAACCAGCATACTGAATCCACCAAATACTGTTTTGAATGAGATAGTTGGCCACCAATGGGTTATCCTGATTCAAGTCGGCCATACTGGTGTCGAACCATCCCGCAACCATATGCCGATAATCGTAATGGGAGGCATGCGGGTCAGAAACAACACCACCGTGATAATTGGAACGGGTAAACTTCGGCCACTCGTTATACCAATCCGGCGTGGGCAGATCATTTTTCCAGAAATAATTGGTGCCACAATGGTTGAAAACCATATCCTGTATTATCTTTAATCCCTTTTTGTGAGCTTCCTGCACCAGGTTACGATAATCCTGATTGGTACCAAAACGCGGATCCACTTTATAATAATCGGTCATGGCATAACCATGGTAGGAATACACAGGCATATTATCTTCCATCAGCGGGGTACTCCAAATGGCAGTAACACCCAGGTTTTTCAAATAATCCAGATGGTCTTCTATTCCTTTAATGTCACCTCCATGGCGGCCATTTGGATTTTTAATATTGACCTTTTCCAACATTCCCGGCATGTTGTCGTTGGTGGTGTCGCCATTGGCAAAGCGGTCGGGCATAAGCAGATAAATTACATCCGAATTGTTAAATCCCTGATATAATTTGGGATTTTCCACACGTTTGTTAAGTGTATAGGCATAGGTAGCTACCTCTTTTCTGCCTTTTTTAAAATGAATGGTAAAGGTTCCGGGTTTTGCTTTTGCAGCGATCACCAAATCCAGGAAAAGATAGTCAGGACTGGCCACATGGATGGTCTGTTCGATACGTACACCGGGATAATTAATAACAGCCCGTGTTTCCGAGATTTTAGGGCCAAAAACAAGTAGTTGCAAATTCGGATCATGCATGCCTGTCCACCACGATGGAGGATCTACACGGTTCACATGAATTTTCTGGGCATACAAAAAGGTGCAACTTAGCGATAGCACTAAGGCCAGCAGAAATGTCTTTATTTTCATGGTGATGATTTAAATAGTTTGGATGTTCAAAAATAAGATAAATAGCCATGTCTGTGGCTGTTTTAAACAGAAATTCCCCAATTATGACTGGTATTTATCCATGGTACAGGATATCATTCATTTCATCGGCAGCATGGTAGCCGGCCCGGAGAATGTGTGTTGACAACGAATCTGTCAATAATTTGTTCACTACCGTTGTCCGGACAACAAACGTTTGAAATCTGAAAAATGAGAAAGAAAAATATTCCAGTCCCTGTCCGGGAGGAAGCCACCCTGCAATTTGCCTGTTTTGCCCTTCTATTTCCTTACTTTTGCCTCACATATCTATTCCTGAAAATCATAATTATGTCGGACAAAGAACAATTATACAACCTGTGGAAGGAGCTTTATCCTAAAAATACCCTTGAAAAACTGGATGCTTTTCTTTCTGAAAACGAGCAGAAATCTGTTTCTGAAAGCAAGGGCGACTGGTACAAAGATGCCGTCATTTATTCGCTGTATGTAGATTTGTTTAACAAGGATTTTTCAGGGCTGATAAACAAGTTAGATTATCTGGAAGACCTGGGTGTGAATTGTCTGTGGCTGTTACCAATCCTGGATTCGCCCATGCGGGATGCAGGATTTGATATCCGTAATTATGACCGTATCCGCGCCAATTTGCTCGGATTACCGGATAATTTTGAAAAAGAAGAGCAGGTAGCTGTTTTTGGTGATTTTCTGAAACAGGCGCATGCCCGTGGCATCCGCGTTATTTTCGATGTGGCCATCAACCATACTTCTGACCAGAATCCATGGTTCCGGGAAGCCAGAAAATCGGAAGACAATCCTTACCGCGATTACTACATTTGGAGCAAAGATACAAGTCTTTACAAAGAAGCCCGGCTGCTTTTCAAAGGTATCGAAGACAGCAACTGGGAACCGTTGGGAGACTGGAACTATTTTCACCGGTTTTTCAGTTTTCAGCCTGATTTGAATTACAAAAATCCGGAGGTATTGTTGGCCATGTCTAAAAATCTGCTTTACTGGCAGAGTATGGGTGTGGATGGTTTCCGTGCCGATGCCATTCCTTATCTATGGAAGGAAAAAGGGACAACCTGCGAAAACCTGCCCAAAACGCATGTCATTGTAAAATTTTTTCGCGCCGTACTGGATTACATTCAGCCAGGCTCCTTGTTGCTGGCCGAAGCATGCCAAAAGCCCAAAGAGGTGGTAAAATATATGGGCAACGGCGATGAGTGTCATGCGGCCTATCATTTTCCGCTTATGCCCATGATGTTCAAAGCCATTGCCATGGGAAACAACCAGCCTGTCAGGCATACGCTTAGCCCGGAGGTAACACCGGATATCCCGGCTATCGGCCAGTGGCTTACCTTTTTACGTGTACACGATGAGTTGAGTCTGGAATTGGTTTATGTGAGCGAAGAAGACCGGAAATACATCCACGATAATTATTGCCTCAAGCCGGAATGGGATTTTCGCGTAGGCGAAGGCGTTTCGGCCCGGCTGTCAGAACTTCTGCAACGTGATGAACGCAAAATAGGCCTGGCTTATTCTCTCATGCTCACCATTACCGGCAGCCCGGTGGTTTACTATGGCGATGAATTCGGCAAATTCAACGATGAAGCTTATTACCATGAGCAAATCAAACTTACGGGAAAAGATGATACCCGGTTCCTGGTACGTGGCCGAATCGACTGGGACAAGCTGGAAAACGACCTGAAAGATCCTGAAAATTTCCATACACGTGTTTACGAAATAATAAAATCGCTGCTCAATACCCGGAAAGAACACAACGCCTTTGGCCGGGGAAATACAAAATTTTTAGATGTCAGAGATATTAACGGACAACAACAAAATCAAATTCTTGCCTATCTGCGCACCACAGCAGATGAAAATATTCTGGTGCTGAACAACCTGTCGGATAAGCCGGTGGAAATACAACATCCGTTACCCGATAACCACACCTTTGTTCTGAACCTCAGCGGATTCTCCTACATTGAAGAAAAACAGACTTTCCTTTTGAAACCATACGGGTTTGTCTGGCTAGGCGTCTTATAGGCCCTTTCTGAAATCGCAACACACCTGTTTTACCCATTCAGATGTATTTCGTGGCGGTTGAGTATTGCCAAAGAAAGCGCTATCTTTGTTTTGTACAATCCTAAAAAAATGGAAAATATAACACTTTCACCCACGCTAAAAATCTCCCCTTTTACGTTGGGTTTCTGGCGGTTGAACACGTGGAAAATGTCAGCCTCAGAACTACTGTATTTTATTGAAAGTAACTTAGACATGGGGGTCACAACTTTTGACCATGCCAATATTTACGGCGATTACTCCTGTGAAGCATTGTTTGGGAAAGCACTGAAACAAAAGCCGGCTCTGCGGAAAAAGATGCAACTGGTGACTAAATGCGGTATTAAGCTGCCTTCACAAAAATTCCCGGAAAGGAAAATCAATTTCTACGACACAAGTTATAACCATATCCTCGAAAGTGTAGATCAATCGCTGAAAAACTTTCATACCGACTATATTGATTTACTGCTGATTCATCGCCCCGATCCACTGATGAACCCTGCGGAAACAGCCCGTGCTTTTGAGGCATTGTATAAATCCGGAAAAGTTCTGCATTTTGGCGTCTCCAATTTTACACCTGCCCATTTTGAAATGCTTCAGTCTTATTTATCACTTCCGCTGATAACCAATCAGGTGGAAATATCCCTTATACAACTGGAACACTTTCAGAATGGAAACATGACTTTTTTCCTGCAAAAAAAGCTGCATCCCATGGCCTGGTCGCCATTGGCACAAGGCGAGCTTCTTCATCCAAAAGATGAAAAAGGCAGGCGTATCCATCGTAAATTATCGGCTTTAGCCTCCCAAAAAGGGATACAAAACATCAGTTCGCTGGCTTATGCCTGGCTGTTGAAACATCCTGCCGGTATTATTCCTGTTATGGGAACAGGAAAACTATCCCACATTAGAGAAGCGCTGGGGGCTTTAAATATTTCTCTCACCACCGAAGAATGGTTTGAACTTTTTGAAGCAGCACAGGGACATCATGTGCCGTAGAAATTATAATTGGAGTAGTTTAAAGGCCGGAACCCGGAATGCTTGCCTTGGTTTTTCCGGCCAGAAAAAAGTCGATAATCAAACCCTGAAGTACAGATATTAAAACGGTTACAAAAGTCAGCACCACTACATATTTTATCCCGAAATAGACCACCATCAGTGGCAGCCAGTTCAACTTAACACCTCGGTTATACAAAAAGGTGGCCACAAGGCCGGGTTTAACGCCTTTATCCGATATGTTTTTTAAAATAGGAAACCAAAGATAAATGGCACCTACAGATATTATTCCGCCAACTATCGCAATCAGCCAGCCTTTTAACCCGGAGCCCTTGCCCATATATTTTATGAGCGTAGATGTTTTCATAAAAAGATTAATAAGCACCATAAGGACAAAAACCACGGCCAGCATGGGCAGAATTTCTTTTGCCAAATGATAAAACCGTACGGCAACTTCATCTGCTTTCCCTTTATCAAAAAGGTAAACAAGCAAAAACAACAGCATGGTAATACCCATGAAAATCCAGGGGCCTTTTGCCGAACCAGATGACTTTTTCGCTTTTAAATGCTGCTCTTTCATCACAATCCCATTAAAATAACCGTTAAAAAAGCCACTACCAGCGAAAGGATAAAAGCACTCAGGTTGCGTATCAGGGCAAACTTTTTCCCCAGAAATTGTATTTCAGCAGGCAACTGCACCACGCCCACCGTAACCCAGGCAGTGAGAAAAGCTGTTACCGTTACCAGGCTGATACCCTGTTTGAGTAGATCACCGGAAATAAGATAGCTGGTTACCGGGTTTCCGGCCACCACGCTGCCAAGCAAAGCGCCAATAGCAGGATCAAAGATAGTCCCCCTAAATAAGATTTTATAAGAAGAAACGGGTACCAGCGTATTGAACAGACTGATAAGAATCAATATGCCCGTGATGGTTGGGAAAGCCCGTCCCAATCCTTTGGCTGCTTTTACAAGCGCTTCTCTCAGGTTCATAACTTATTATTTTTAGACACGTCTTCATAAATCCTTAGTAGTGATTTACCCACTGACTCCTGGGAGAAACGTTTTATCGCCTGTTTCCGAATTTGTTCCTTTTGAAAAGTAAATTGGTTATCGAGAAAACCGTTGAGAACATTGAAAAGGGCTTCTTCATCACCTTTTGGAACAAGCCTGCCATTGGTATCGTTTACCATTTCGGCAATACCCCCCACATTTGTCGAAAAAACAGGAACTCCAAGAACAAAACTCTCATTAATGACTACAGGCATATTTTCGTAGTTGCTAAAAATAACCAACGCTTCCCCTTTTGCCATGACCTTTGCCAACGCGACACCTTCCAGCAACCCGGCAAAAAGCAGTTCTTTTTCCGGAATGGCCAGTTTTTTAGCATACATCTTCAGTTTTTTCAAATCTTCTCCTTCCCCAACCAATGTAAAATGGAAATCATCCCGCTTTTCGGAAAGCTTTTTTATCACACGCAGCAGTCCGCTGATATTTTTATGCGCATCTGTAAAACAGCTTACATGAACCAGCTCTTTTTGTTTCGAGAAAGTATTGTCAGTAACGTTCTGCCGCACTTCAAAAAAGGCTTTATCTACCACATTGTAAATTACGCGATAATCAGGATGGAAAAGTTTATGACTTTTCATGGCACGGGTCAGATCATCCGAAACGGTGGTTACTACCGACGCATTCCGTACCACAAGCCGCGTAAACTGTTTTCTGAAGAAGCCTTTAAACTCTTTTCTGGCTTTCAGATAACGTGTCCAGTGTTCGGTAATAACATAAGGTGTTCCGTACAGCCATTTATAAACAAGTGCCAAAACACCCAACCGTGTTAATACATGCACATGTATCGCATCAAATTCTTCACCGGATTGCCTCACCCTTTTAATGCCTTTAACGTTGGCCTTATAAAAGCGCCAAAGACCCAGGGCTGACGAAACCAATGGCACTTGCTGCCGGAGCAAACGGTAATAAACCCGGGCAGTTCTTACGCCAGCTTTTTCTTCATAATCAACTTCGTACTGCGAATCCAGATCGTTGGCTTTAACACCGTGAGCATAAACCAGCGCCACTTTTGCGTAACCGGCTACTGCTTCAGCATGGCGTTGTATAAAAAGTCCGGGCATGGGGTCCGTCCGGTTAGGATACCAGCGAGCCAGATTTAAAACATGCAGGGGCTTTTCAGAAATTTTCATACGTTCATAATTTCATCCACAAAGGTACGTGCATTTTCAAAACGTATATTACCAAGTCCCTTCACAATCCGGTAGGGCAGATTATTTTCGCCCAGCGTTTTAAGGTATAATCCAAACAGTGCTTCACGGTCATCGGGGTTTTCCCGTAAAGGATCAGGCTCCCAGGGGATGTCGGGATAGCAAAGCAAATACAAATCGTAACGATGCATTTGAAACTGTCGCTCAATCCATTGGGGACAAGTACCAAAAACCACCTCACACCAGATTTTGGTTACCAGTAAATCGGTATCGCAAAACAGCAAATCTTTGGCACGCCCTGCAGTATCCTCTTCACGTTTCAGCTGCCCTTTTGCAATAGCAATCACATCTTCCAATGTATAATCAGGGCCGTTTTTTTCAAGATAGTCACGTGCATATTCCGAAACCTGCATTGTTTGGTATGTGTCCGCCAGCCAAAGTGCAAGCTTCGACTTTCCCGTAGATTCGGGACCGGTTATGGCGACACGTTTAAGCATTTGTCATTATATTTTCTTTTGCCAGTTTGCGCCATTCAAAATAGCCCAAAACAGCCAGTACCAAAAAGACAAAATATTGCAAGCTGGTAAAGACGAGTCCTTTGTAAAGGTACAGCGGAACGGAAACCACATCAGCAGCAATCCAGAAAAGCCAGTTTTCCACTTTTTTAACAGCCATAAGCCACATTCCAATAATGGCTACTGCAGTTGTAAATGTATCGGTATAAGGCACAAAAGAAGACCAGTAAACCACATCGTTTGCTTTAAAAATGCGAAGCAGCACTTGAATAACAACGAGCGAAACCAGAAAAACGCCAATACTTATGAGCCATGTTTTCCGGTCGGAATAAGTTACCGGAGGGTCCTCTTTGTTTTCGTCTTTTCGCGACCACATAATCCAGCCATAAATGCTGAAAACAAAATAATAAGCGTTGATCCCCATATCGGCATACAGCTGAGCCTTAAAACAGATATAAACATACAAAAGAACACTCACAATACCCGTGGGATAAACCAGAATATTAGCTTTTTTTGCATACCAGACACTGACAATACCAAGACTTGCCGCCACAATCTCCATCCACGAAGAATCCATGATATTCTGGTATAGCAGCTGTAGATAATAATGAAAATCCATCGCTACTCTTTTACAACATGGTTCAGGTCGGCGTTGATAATTTTCAGGATAAACACCGAATGAGGCAACTCAAAACTTTTGTGAATTTCGTTTGTAATCGCTTTCATTACTTCAAAATATTCACCAAAAACCTGGGTACTCATGCCGTTTGTTTTCACCACAAGGTTCTCATAGCCATGGAGGCGATGGATAAAATTCTTGATGGGAGGAATAAATTCTACCTTAAGCGGGTAATAACTAATATCAATTGAAGTATTCATGATTTTTATTTTTATTCGTGCAAAGGTACATCATTTTGATTTTTGTTATATTTCAAAACAAGCGCTCAGTCCTAAACAACGCTGTATTCATCTATCTTTTTCTTGTGTTGGTCGAATTCCGAAATATTATTGAAATAAAATGCTTCCCTTTGTTGTCAAAAGAGCAAACAATCTAAAAATCAAAAAAGATGAAAAAATTAGGAATCATGATTATCGCTTTACTGTTTGCCGGAATGGGAATAGTAAACGCACAACAGCCACAGCAGCGGAACACACAAATGAAAACTTATTTCCAAAACAACGTGTTACCCTTTGTAGAACAACAACAGAAAAATCTTGTACAAGCGCTGACAACTTCTGAAAAAGCAACGCTTGCAGAAATCCGGCAGGAAATGGTCACTTTTCGTAAACAAGGCGTTCAAATGAGAAAAGCCATGCAAGGAAATTTTAACCAGCAGGCGTGGGAAAATCGTAAGGCTCAATTTGATGCTATTGTAGCCAAAGCCCGGAAATTGGTGGATGCACACCCTTCGGCAGCAGAAAAGTACAAAAAGGCGATAGAAACCGAAGTGGCGAAGTGGAAAAAACAAATGCCTGTAATGAATAGGGGAAATATGGGTCAACAAGGCCGCGGACACGGAATGATGGGTAAAACTCCGCAATCAAAATTACAAAGATTGAGTAATCCTGCGCTGGGACTGCTCATGGATACCAAAGCCATGAATAACATGGCAATGCAACGCGGCAATAAAATGTACGGCCAGAATCATAAGATGATGCATCGTCCCAATGGAATGAACAGAAACCGCCAAATGAACAACCGGGGCAACCGGCACCAGCTTATGATGAGAGTCATGCGCAACCCTGAAATAAGAGCCAAAGTAAAAGCTTACGCAGAAAAAAATATCTTTCCTGTCATAAGCAAAGACCGGGAAGCATTTGGAAAAGTACTTAGCAAAAAAGAAAATAAAATAATTGCCAATGCACGGATGCAGATGCAGGCTCAAAAAGCCCGAATGTTGCAGATGAGGAATAATGGACAAATGACCATGAATGATTCGACCCGGCTGGTCATGCGGCAAAAAATGGATAAAAGTCGTGTGGCTCTCCGTCAAATTGTACTAAACCACTATGCCGAAATACAAAAACAAATGGCCTCACTGAAAGAAAAAATGCCACAATGGAGAACTGGTATCCGAAATATTATAATGCCTAACAGGCCCCAGCAACAGTTTAACCCAAACAGAAACAGACCCACTCCGGCAAAAACTTTCATGAAAGACAGAGGTGATATTATGTTTCTGCTTTTCGACCCACAGCATCCCGATAGTTTTATGTTTATGCATCAGATGCAGGGCAACAGAAGAAAATAACATTGAACTTTTCTTAAATATTTATAAACCATTCCCGAAATTTTCTCGGGAATGGTTTTTTTATTCACAGAACCAAGTTATGCCAAAGACCTTCTGCAAACGATTGAAATATATCTTTTAAAAAAAGCCAGAGTACAAACCGATGCTAAAGCAGATTCCGGGCAATCACTCCCCCGGCTTCATTTGTCCAG
>WFNG01000048.1 GCA_015488735.1 Bacteroidales bacterium
AAATTGCAAATCACTTTGTTGACCACAAAAAGAAATTAAATCAAACACAGATCATCGCATTTAACGAAAACGGTATCGGTTTACTAAAAGATTTTCATATTTCAACGTTTTCAGGTTCACTAAATGTCAGAATGAATTTTTACGATAATTATGTAGATTTATATGGACACAATTTTGTAAGCCCTATTGGCAAATTGGGACGTCAGTTTTATAAATATTACCTTTCCGACAGTATAATGCATAATGGTCAAATGATATACACCATCAAATATGTTCCGCGTAATGATAAGGATTTAGCTTTCAAAGGGGAGTTTACTGTCATTAAAGGTTTATGGGCCGTTATGGCTCTTGAGGCTTCATTACCACGTGTGGCTAACGTGAATTTTTTAAATAAGTTTGAGGTTTCCTATTTATATCAAATGTTTGATGACTCAATCCCTTTTTTTAAAAGCAGCTCATTTAAAGCAACGTTTAACTATAATAAGCTTCCAAAAAACAGCCGCAGTATGTTAGAAGTTAATAAATATACTGCTTACAAGAACATAAAAACTGGCAACAATGCCCATGAGTTAGTGGATACATCGTCTAATAAACCTATCCTTGCGAAAAATAAAACAATTGTATCTGACACTCTTTTTACACAATTTAGAAAATTGAATAATATTAAATCCGGAATAAAAGTTATTCATTCCATTGACTCAATTAACAATATAGGATGGGTGAGATTTGCCAATAAAATTACTAATATGTTTGTTACAGAATACTACAATGTTGGTAAATATGAAATTGGTCCGTTTTTGAACCTGATACAATACAACAAGGTGGAGGGATTGAGACTTAGTTTTGGAGGCAGAACCGGTCCTTTATTCAATCCAAATTATACAATTGGAGCCATGGTTGGATATGGTTTAAAAGATAAAAAATGGAAATGGACAACCGACTTTACATGGAAGTTTAAAACAGAAAAAAGGACCATCCTGAGCTTACATGTGAGTAACAACCTGCAACTATGGGGCGTTTATGGACATATTCGTTTGATTAAAGAAAATGTACGTACAGTTGGAGAGGACAGTTTTATTTCAGCAGTTTTTAAACGGGCTCAAAACGAACGACGGACAATGGTTTTTCAAACCAATGCCTATTTTGAACATGAGTGGAAAAAAGGATTTTTGACTTCAATTAAATTGGAAAATACTACGATTCAAAGTAACCAGTATGTCCCATTTGTTCAGAATGGAATCAATATTAGCAAAATTAAAGATCAGGAAGCTACTCTGAGGTTGCGATTTTCATGGGGTGAAAAAACGCTTGACAGGTTTGTGCGCAGGTATTACCTTGGTTCTCATTACCCCATTATTAACCTGTTGGGTACTTATGGAAGATATGAGGCCGGCAATCAAAGCGGAAATTATTTTAAATTACATATGACCATAAAACACAGATTTCTTATCGGTATTCCTATGGTAAGATATGTGATAGAAACAGGTATATTATTTGGGAAAGTGCCCTTTCCAATGTTAATCATCCAAAGAGGTAACGAGTCCTATGGATTGTCGAGGTATAGGTTTAATTTACTGAACAACGCTTCTGTTGCCAGTGACCATTACTTAAGTTTTATGGGCGAGGTTTTTTTTAATGGTGTGATTATGAACAGAATTCCTCTTTTGCGAAAATTAAATCTTAGGGCAGTGTTTTCAACAAAATATTTGTACAGCCAATTAAGCAATAAGCACGAACAGGTGGTAAGTTTCCCCTGGAGCATGCATCTGCCCGGACATCAATATCTTGAGATGGGTGTGGGAATAACCAATATTTTTAAATTCCTGCGGGTTGATTATATCTGGCGGATTATGCCAAAAGATTTTAGTCCAATGCCCAAAAATGGCTTTCGTGTTAAAATTGAAATTGATTTGTGATTTCATCACTTAACATTTAAAATATTTTATGTGAAAAGAAGAATATGAAGAAGGTATTAATAACAGGAGCCAGTGGTTTTATAGGTGGTTTTCTGATAGAGGAGGCACTTTATAGAAACTATGAGGTATTTGCTGTAATCCGGAAATCGAGTAACCGCAAATATCTTTCAAATCCGGCCATCCACATATTAGTAATGGATTTTGCAGATAAAGAAGCCCTGAAAAAGCAATTTGAAAACCTGCCCCGTTTTGATTATATTATTCATGGGGCAGGGATTACCAAGGCATGCAAAAAAAAGGATTTTATTACTGTTAATTTTGAACATACCAAAAGGTTATTAGATGTTTTACGGGAAACAAAAAAAATACCTGATAAATTTGTTTTTCTTAGCAGTTTAGCCGTTTCAGGCCCGGGAAACAAACACACCTTACAACCCATAAAAACCACTGATACTCAGCATCCGGTAACCATGTACGGAAGAAGTAAGCAAATGGCCGAACAGTTCATCCTGTCACAGCCCAACTTTCCCTACATAATTTTAAGGCCTACGGGAGTTTACGGACCGAGGGAAAAAGACTATTTCCTCACTTACAAATTAATTAAGAAAGGTATAGAGACATTCATGGGCACAAAAGAACAACACCTTACATTTTTGTATGTGGCTGATCTTTCCAAACTTGTTTTCGATATACTTCCCTCGGAAATTACGGGAAGAACGTACTTCGTAACCGATTTAAAACAATATACCACACAACAGTTTAACGCCATAATAAAAAAAACGCTGAATAAAAAAACAATTGCCATAGTATTCCCCAAAACAGTTATAAAAATTATTGCTTTCCTAAACGAGAAACTTTCATGCCTTTTTGGAAAACCTTCCACCTTAAACAGTGACAAATACAAAGAACTGACAGGTAATAACTGGCTATGTGAAAGCGAAGAAATTGTGAAAGACTTTAATTTTAAACCGGAATATGATTTAGAAAAAGGAATAAACGAAACCATTGCTTGGTTTAAAAAAGAAAAGTTATTATAATAACTAATCCCAAAATCATCATTATGAATTTCCATTGGACAGCCAAATAATTTGATAATTATGAACGTTTTAATGAAGCTTGCTTCTGTTTCCTGATATATTAAAAATTCAAAATTCCTTTAGATTTGGATGGCACTTTTGTCAATAATTATTAATATTCATCTAAAATAAAAAAAATGAAAAAATTAGCATTTTTATTTGTTGCCGCTATGGTAGTATTTCAAGGCTTTTCGCAAACTTCACAAAAAAGTAAAATAAATGTTTACCAAAAACTGGACCGGATTTTATCCCCGTTTGAGGACATGACCGAATATGCCCTCGATAACAATAGTATTGGCATGACAAAAGCTATGAACCGGATAAACAGGTCTCAAAAAAATCAATTTTTTAAGCAAGGGTTAACAGAAAAAAGTTATGCAGCGTTTATACAGAAGATAAATAAACTACAACAGTATGTTAACCAAAACGATTACAGCCAAGTATCCCTGTTATCAGCCAATATCTTTAAATTCAATATCAGCCATTTTATTTATGCTGATCAACTAAAGCGACAACTCCGCATAGAGCATTTAGATTATATGGGCTACCAGGTCCTGGCACTTTTAAAACAAAGTAAAGTTGACTGGGAAGCCATTACCAAAGCCACAGAGCTGGGATATGCCAACTGGGCTCTGCTGCGTCAGGAGGTAAAAGACAGCAACTTGAAAGATACCTTTCATCAGTTATTTCGCGGGCTTCAACTGAGCGTGAAACAGAAAAACCCGCAAGCTGCAAAGATTTTTGCCTCTATGGACCTCAGTCTGGTGGATGTATTGGAAGTGAGTTTTTAATCGAAGTAAATATTATGTAAAACGTATTACTGTCCGCCGGCAATTAATTAACAGCTAGCCGGGCAGATTAAAGCAAAAAACGGGCACTCTATTGCAGAAGGTATCACCTGCTTGACGACCTTTCGTTGAAGATTGCCAATACGGTAAGGACATTATCATGATATAATCTTTACAGTAAAGGCCCGTTATTTTTTTAACCCACTCTCTTCATATTTTAATTTTTCCTTGTCTTTATAATTGTTAAACCGCCATACAAATCCCAGATAAAAAACCGGCTGCTTTCTCATGATTGTGGTAGTTTGATCCAATGCGGCAGATACAACCTGGTAATTTATTTTATAAGTATGAAAAACATCCGTGCCTGTTAATGTTATCGTTGCTTTGTTTTTGAAAAGGTTTTGTTTTAATCCGATATTACAATAAATATAGGGTTTCCTTTTCCCCTGTGGTGTAATGGAAGGGAAGTAATAGTAAGCGCTCAGTTGTATGAATGTGCTTTTTGCTATTTTGAAAAGAGAATAGCCTTTCAGGCTACCGGAAATACTTGATTTATTGGTATATCCCAGGTTGGATGCGTTAATAGTGGTGTAAAATATATCGGCTGTTAAATTGTAATTCCACAAATGGAACAGTTTGCCCGAGAGCGTTGTTTCAATACCTGCCGACTGTCGGGTATTCAGGTTCACGGTGGTATACATCGCCACGCTGTCGCCGATATTGGTAAATATTCCTGTAAAAGCATCGTATTTATAACGATAATAAAGCGCAGAAGTCACCGAATAGTTTTTGTTTTTATATTGCCATCCCAATTCTATTGAATGAACCTGTTCGGGTTTTAAATGAGGATTTCCGGCTTCTGCATTACGGGGATCACTGTATTCGGGATGGGGATTCATGCCATCCGCATCGGGCCGGTTTATTCTTTTGGAATAACTCAATGTAAGTTGCATTTTGCCTGATATTTTATATCCCAGGTGCAGGGTTGGAAATAATTTAAAATAGTGTTGTGAAAACAAAGAATCTGTGGGGATAACAAGATGTGATGTCACCCGTGCCTGCTCTGCCCTTAAGCCTGCCTGAAAGCTGAATTTTTCAAAAGAATGCCCGTACAAGGCATACAGTGCATGAATTTGCTGTTGAAATAAAAACCGGTTGCTCTTTGTGTCTCTGAAATAGCTTATGTCATCAAAAATAAACTCTCCCGAATAACCGCTTTCGAAAGTTCCGTTTTCACCAATTGGTAATGAATAATCAACCTTCACCTCTTCCTGGTTTCCACTCTTGTGCGAGATAAAATGGTTTGTTATTTCCTGAGGATCCGGAAAAGTGTAGGTCTGATAAAACCATTTGTCTTCTTTTTCGTTGTAAGCCGACCGGTTGGCCTCAACGCTTAAAGTGTGGTCTTCATTGCTTTTAAAAACATGGTCATAGGTAAAATCAATCTCGCCTTCTTCTTCCAGTTCGTTATTGGTCGGATGATTGGTAAAGCTGTACAAGGGTTGTCCCATGACATCAAGGGCACGAATGCCGGCATACCCATTGTGCCATGATCTTTGATGAAAAAAACTTCCCGAAAGTTCCAGGGTGTTGTATTTGTTTATTTTATAATTTAAACCGGCGTAAGCATTGTGTGCCAGGGCATTGGTTTTAGAGGAGCCCTTTTCGTGATAGTAGCTGGCAGTTTTTCCGCTCAGGCTGTCTTTATATATCCTGTTATCAGTATATAACACCGTTCCATTAGAATGACGGATGCTGTAATTTCCATAGACCTTAAATTTTTTTGTCCCATAGTTTAAATTAACACTGGCATTCTCTCTTTGTTCATTACCAACATGAGCACTCACCTCTCCGTTCAACCCCTGTTTGGTTCCTTTTTTTAAAATAATATTAATAATTCCGCCCACGCCATCGGGCCTGTATTTTGCCGAGGGATTCGTGATGATTTCAATTCGTTTTATGGCACTGGCCGGAATTTGTTGTAAAACCGTTGATGCTTTTCTGCGCAACAATGCGGAGGGCTTGCCGTTGATAAAAAAGGTGATATTCGCCGTATTCCTTAGTGTGATACTCCCATTGATGCCTACCGTAACAGAAGGAATGTTTTGCAATATCTCCATGGCGGAGCTGGCTTCGGCAAAAACATCTTTGCTGACATTATACACTTTTTTGTCCAAATGGTCTATGAGGAGCGCTTTTTCTGCATGAACACTCACTTCATTAAGCAATATTTTGGAAGGCTTTAACCGGATGGTCCCCAGGTCTTTATTTTGGGTAAGTGTAATCCCGTAAATGGTGTCGGACACAAACCCGATAAAACTAATTTTCAGGTTATAGTTCCCTTTTGGCAAAGCTGTTATTTTGAACAAACCGGTACTATCCGAAACGGTTCCATCCTTTAATACGGAATCTTGTTGATGATATATCGCTACTGTGGCGCCGGGAAGTGGTTCCTTGCTGGTTGATACAACTATTCTTCCTGAAAGAGTTATCGTTTGACTTAACAAGGGCATCTCCATGCTAATGAGCATTAGCATAATGGTAAACCTTTTTATCATAGTTCTTGTTTAATTTTTTTTAAAGCTAACCGGAAATTCTAAAGCAATTTTGAAGTTGACAG
Organism: Bacteroidales bacterium; assembly: GCA_015488735.1. Classification (GTDB taxonomy): domain Bacteria; phylum Bacteroidota; class Bacteroidia; order Bacteroidales; family F082; genus Sulfidibacterium. Next base: position 6,401 of record WFNG01000048.1, read on the forward strand.
GATAATAATCGGGCTCATAAACAGATATTTTCAATTAACGATCATCTTCAAAATTCCTTTAGATTTCCAATATAATTTCGTCGCATTATTCATTAAAAAACTTAAAAAATGAAAAAGTACACAATGATCATGGCAGCCATGTTTATGGCTATCAGCTTTACGGCGTGCAGCCAAAGCAAAGTTCCGGAAGCTGTAAAAACAGCTTTTAACAAAAAATTCCCTGCTGCCAAAGAAGTGGAATGGGGACAGGAAGGCAAAACCCAGTGGGAAGCCGAATTTGATCTCAACGAAAAAGATGTTTCCGCTAATTTCGATTTGCAAGGCAACTGGAAAGAAACCGAAACAGACATGAAAGTCAGTGAACTTCCTGCTGTGGTTGTAAAAGCTATTAACAACCAGTTCCCCGGTTATCAAATTAAAGATGCTAACCTTAATGAAACTCCTCAGCGTGTTGCTTATGAAATCGACATTAAAAAAGGAGATAGCAAAAAAGAAATCACCATTAGTAAAACAGGAAAGGTTCTAAAAACGGAAAAGGGTGGCGAAGACAACGATTAATATCGTTAAAGCTATATAGTTACTAAAGAATCTTATCTTAATTAGAGTATTTGCAGGGAATTAGCAAGCGGTTCAGAAAAAGACTTTTTGTCTTAATAAATCATACAAAACATTATCCTGAACCGCTTGCTGATTCCCTGGACTTTTTATCAATAGAAACTTAAAAGAATTATCTTTGCCTTATGGGTTAAACCAATTGTATTTCAAAATATCCCACAAAGTATTTTGAAATTTACAATGCCTTGTCCGATAGCCTGTTCGTGCCGGTTTGGGTGGGAACGTTGTTATGGCAGGCTATATACCGGTATATAATCAAAGCGGCGATTTGATTAATAATCGGTATAAAACTTTGACGTTGTTTTTTCTTGTGCTAAATATATTATAAATGACAATAATGAATTATACCATAATGAGAATAAAAAGGTTAAATCTTAAACCAGCCTTTTTTTTCTTTTTGCTGTTCTTTATTTTATTATCCTGGCCTGTTCAGCTTTTGCACGGGCAAACACACCTCATGCAATATGTTGACAGCGCACGTGTGAATAATCCGCAAATTATCAGGATACAAAAACAAATTAAGATTCTGGAGTTGGGGAAAAGAAGTATCAAAGCACTCTATCAGGCTCCCAAGGGTTATCTCTCATCCGACATCAACCTGGTTCCCTATTTCAACAACAACGGAAATATTTTTACTACCAATCCTTTGCCTAACGCTATTGGATACGATATTGGTATCACCAATGGCGGCTTGTATTCGGCGTTGATGAATGTGGATATTCCGGTTTTTTCAGGTAAACCGACACAAAATGCCCTGTTATGGCAAGACCAAAAAATTGAAGGGCTAAAAATAGTATTAAAAAATCTTGATTATAATCTGAACCGTCAAATCACCAATTTATATTTTACCACGCTGGGTATTCAGATGTCTTTTGTTACACAACAGGAAAGCGTAAGATTACTTTCGGAAGAGGTGAAAATAATGGCACAGCTTACCCGAAAAGGACTTTACCGGCTGGTAGATTACGAATTACTCAAAACAACGCTTTCCAGCGATTCCATAAAGCTGCAAAACCTGGCCAACGCCTACCGGTTGCAGCTTTTACAGCTGAGAAGTGTTTGCGGTATCTCCGATTCAACATTTCGGTTGCTGAGTATGGATAAAATTAAAATGACGGCACCTGTAAAGGCAGTTTCATCATTTGTTGCGCCTTATGTAAACGACAGCTTAACAGCTATTGCCCAAAACAGGGTGTTTAACAACCGCTATCTTCCTAAGGTTACGCTTTATTCCAATGCCGGATTAAATGGTGTTTCACTCAACGGGTTGGAGAGAAAGTTCGGGCTTTCTGCCGGTATCCGGCTTACCTATACTCTGTTCGATGGAAGACAGAGAGAAATCAACAAAGAACAAAGTCTGGTGAGAATTGATCAGGCACAATCGCTTAAGCGGATAAAATTCAAGGATATCAGGATACAGCGGACCTCTTTGTTAAAATCCATTGCCGAAGTCAAAGCAAATTTGCAAAAACAGGAAAAGCTAAAACAAAACTATGAAAATCTGATTGCTTTATACAAAGTGGAAGTTCAAAAAGGACAAGTACCGATTACCGGATTTTTAATGGCACTCAGGAATTATAACAACCTGAAACTGTTGTATGGATTGCAGGAAATAAAATTGTATAAATTGATTAACGAGTATAATTATTGGAATCATTAAACAACAAGGGAAGATGAACAGATATATCAAATGGAATATTTTGTGGATAACAGTGGCCGTATTTATGGTTACGGGGTGCAAACAAAAAGTGGAAAAAGGGGGTGCTTCAACTGCTCGTTTACCTTTGCCGGAGGTTATCGTAACAAATCCTGTAAAAGAAAACCGAACAATCTATACAGCGTTTCAGGCAGTAAGTCGTTATATGCAATCGGTTAATTTCAGAGCCCGGACAGCAGGTGTTGTAAGTTCTGTACTTATTAAGCCCGGAGACGAAATTATGAATCATCAGCCTTTGTTTATCGTTAAGCCCATGGAAATGTCGGCTTTGGAAGGAGCGGGTAATTTATCTAAAGACTTGATCAACAGCTACGACACCATTTTTTCCGATCAGCTTGCCTTTGCCAACCAGGTTTTAGTACAAGAGGGTGATTATGTTCAACCGGGGAGCTTACTGGCTTCAGCCTGGATTGAAAAATCACTGGCAGCAATTACCTACGTTCCATTTTCAATGGTTCCCATTATTAAAAAAAACAGTCCCTGTACAGTCGAAATTCCCGGAAAAAGGAATGTTCGTTCCTTTTTCCGGAAACAACTTTTTCTGGCCGACAACATCACCCAGACGCAGCCTTATGTGGTGCCGTTGCCCGGAAAACTAAAACTGGCAGGTAACATGAATCTTTTGGTAAGATTTAAGATAAAAGAAATCCGGGACGGTATTTTTTTACCACGAAAAGCTGTCTTAACCAATGAACAGGAAACAATCTATTGGGTGATGAAAATGGAAAATGATACTACTGCTGTAAAAGTTCCTGTTACCATTGGCTGGCAGGGAAAAGAACAGGTTCAGATTCTTTCAGACAAGATTGGATTAACAGACAGAATTATCACAGAAGGTGCTTATGGCCTGCCCGATACGGCTTATGTTAAAATTGCAAAATAAGATACCCATGGATAGCTTTTACAATAAATTTAAAAGTCCGCTTTTTGTCCTCATGGTCATTGTGGCGTTGGCCGGGGTTTATTCTTACAGCAAGATGAAAACCGAACTGTTTCCCAATGTTACTTTTCCAAAGATCAAAGTTATTGCCGACAACGGTCAGCAACCGGTGGATAAGATGATGATTTCCGTTACAAGACCTTTGGAGGAAGCCATTAAGAAAAGCCAGAACCTGACCTTGTTAAAAAGTATAACATCTCGTGGAAGTTGCGAAATATCTGCTTTCTATAACTGGAAAGCCAATATTGATTTGGCAAAACAGCAAATTGATTCCCGAATAGCAGAAATCCGGAACCAACTGCCGCCCGGTACCAATATCACCATCGAAAAAATGAATCCTTCCATTTCTCCGGTGGAAGGCTATTCACTGGAAGGAGACAAGAGTCCGATGGAATTGAGAATGCTTGCTTTATATACTATCAAACCTTATCTGGAACAAATACCAGGCATTCGTCAGGTTGGGGTCATGGGTGGAAAAATTAAAGAATACCAGCTTTTGCTGAATACGGAAAAGATGGGCCGCCTGGGAATTACCCCTGCCTTGCTGAAAACCGTTTTATCGCAGACAAACTTTGTCCGTTCCAACGGTTATGTTGACGATTACCGCCGCTTGTATTTAAGCCTTACCAATGCGAACATTAAAAATTTACAGGCATTGCGCAACACTGTTGTAAAGAGCACATCTGCCGGGGTTATCAGGGTAAAGGACATTGCCAGGGTTCAAATCGGTGACCAACGACAATATGTACGCATTAAAGCCAACGGGAAAAATGTGCCGTTGGTCATGGTTTTAAAACAACCGGAAGCCAATTTAATTAGCATTAACAAGGAATTACAGAAACGAATCGCAGAATTAAACGACCACATCCTGCCAAAAGGCGTCCGGTTAAGGCCCTTTTACAACCAGTCTGTTTTTGTAAGTAATGCCATAAAAAGCATCCGGGATGTGCTGTGGATTGGTCTGTTGCTGGCCATAGTGGTTACCATTGCTTTTTTGCGGTCGTGGAAAAGCAGTTTTATTGTCCTGCTCAGTGTCCCGCTATCACTGGCTTTCGCCATTGTCCTGCTTTATGCTTTCGGCTTCGATTTTAATATTATGACTCTGGGAGCCATGGCAGCCGCCATAGCTCTGGTCATAGACGATTCGGTAGTCATCGTAGAGCAGATACACCGGACGCATGAAGAAAATCCCGACGAAGATTTCAAAAAAGTGGTCCCCAAAGCTATTAAATATCTGTTTCCGGCTATGGTAGGCTCTTCTTTGTCCACCATTGTCATATTTATTCCTTTCGGGATTATGTCAGGAGTGGCTGGTGCTTATTTCAACATCATGACGCAAACCATGATTATCACTTTAGTGGCTTCTTTCTTTATCACCTGGATTGGTCTGCCGGTTTTCTATCTGGTTTTCTTCCCAAAAACTACCCAAAAACACAGTAAACACAAGGAATTAAAGAAACGGAACTGGGTGGGATTTTTTATTCACCGTCCGTATATTGCCGTTGGGATGGTACTGGTATCTCTGGCCATCATGTATTATGTTTTTCCAAGGCTTCCCTCCGGTTTCTTACCGCAAATGGACGAAGGCTCTATTGTACTTGATTTTGTCAGTCCGCCCGGTACTACGCTGAAAGAAACAGAAACAATGCTGGAAAAGATTGACGGCATTCTCGCCACCATACCACAGGTACAATCATACTCAAGAAGGACTGGAACACAAATGGGATTTTTTATTACCGAACCCAATACCGGCGATTATTTAATTCAGCTTAAAAGAAAAAGAAAACTTACCACTACCCAGGTGAGTGATGAAATCCGGAAAAGAGTAGAAAAAGCAGTGCCCGCCCTCCGGGTCGACTTCGGGCAGGTCATTACCGATAAGCTGGGTGATTTGATGAGCTCTGTACAACCTATCGCCATTAAAATTTTTGGTAACAAAGAAAAGTTGATTCATAAATATGCCAGGCAGGTTGCTGCCCTGGTTCGAAAAGTACGGGGCACAGCAGATGTTTTCGATGGCGTTACCATTGCAGGCCCTGAGATTCAGGTCATTCCGAAACCCGCCCGGTTGATGCAATACGGCCTTACCCCGCAGGCGCTTCAGTTTCAGATGCAAACCCGTACCGATGGCACCGTTGTGGGTACCATCCAGGATCCCATGCAGTTTACCAATATTCGGATGATTTATCCGGACAGGGACAGTGTAGGCATTCAGGCTCTGGAAAAAGGAAAGTTATTTCTTCCCAATGGAAGGCTGATTCCCCTGAAAGGACTGGCCACTGTAAAAATTCTAAAAGGGGTTGCTGAAATAGATCGCGAAAACCTGAAAAAAGTGGATTATGTTACAGCCCGCTTGAACAACCGCGATTTGGGCTCAACTCTGAAAGCCATCCAAAAGACCGTTCGTGAACATATCCATTTGCCCCCGGGCTACACCATCGAATATGGTGGCGCTTATCAGCAGCAGCAACAGGCTTTTCATGAACTGACACTCATTCTGATCCTGGCAGTTTTACTGGTATTTACGGTTATTTTGTTCCTTTACCGGAAACTGCGCATAGCGTTACTGATTATTTTCTTAACGTTGCTCGGGCCTACCGGTAGTGCCCTGTTACTTTATTTTCTGCACATTTCATTGAATGTGGGAAGTTATGTGGGTATCATAATGATTGTGGGTATTGTGGGTGAAGCATCCATTTTTACCTACCTTCAATACAACGAAGAGCGGAAAAAAGGTTTGTCAGTGGATGATTCCATTATTTACTCCATCTCCATCCGGTTACGTCCCAAGTTAATGACAGCGCTGGGGGCTATTTTTGCCCTGTTACCTCTTGCCATGGGAATCGGGACCGGGGCACAAATGCACCAGCCGCTGGCGGTAGCTGTTATTGGAGGCTTGTTGATGGCACTTCCCGTGTTGCTTATTGCCTTACCGACATTTTTGCGAATGATTGAGAAAAATGATTCTCCTAAAAAAGTAATTGAAAATTGATTTGTATTTTTGAAAAATGTTTGGTTTAGTATTGTTCATTCTAAAAAAAGAAAAATAGATAATGAGAAAACATGTCGTTTTTAAAAAACTGGGTTGGATATTTCTGCTTGCACTTCTTGTAAGCTGCCAGAATCAGGGAACACAGCAAAAAGCAAAGGCTTATGTGAAAACAGCAACTGCCAAAGCTGTTACAGCTACTTTTTACAATGAGATAAAAGGTTTTGGAACCATACAAGCCACAGATGCACTGGATTTGGAAGCCAAATTTGATGGTATTGTCCATTTTAAAAATCTAAACGGTCGGATTAAAAAGGGTTCGGTTCTCTACACCATGACCGGCCCGGAAATTAATTTGAAAAAGGAAAACCTGAAAAAGGCACTGGCTGTTGCCCAAACACAATACGAATATTATAAGCAGTATTATGATGCAAAAAAAGTGCTGGCTGAAAAATCATATTTGTCAAGGATTGAGTTCGAAAAAGTAACCAGTGATTTACAAAACGCCCAAAACGCCCTCAACGAGGCACAGTATGCTTTAGATTATTTCCTCTCCATGACGCGTTACAAAGCACCTTTTGATGGCTTTCTTGATTACTTGCAAGTGCCACAGGGTGAAGATGCCGTTGCCGGACAGCTTTTGGGAACTTTCCAGAATGACGATCAGGTTAAGCTAGTTGCACCCTTTTATGGAAATCCTGCAGAACTCAGGCAAAACAATGTTTCTGTGGATATAGATGGGAAAATATACAAGGGAAAACTGAGTTATTTGGAAAAGGCGGTAAATCCTTCTTCGGGGGGACATACATTGTGGGTTAAACTGGAAGACCAAAATCATCAGTTGAAAAGCGGAAGTTATGTTTCCTTTTCTTTTCTTACCAATAAGCGCGAATCTGTTGCCGTTCCCAAAGCTGCTATTATCCGGCAGTATAACAAATATTTTGTGGTGGTGGTGAAGAACAAGAAATACCTGAGAGTTCGGGTAAAGCCCGGCCTGGAAAAAGATGGCCTGACAGAGATAAAAGAAGGACTGAGTAAGGGTATGGTAGTTTTGACAAAGGGTGCGTTTGAGATCTTTTATGGTGATTTGCAGAAAACCATGCAGGTAGCTGATTAAAAAGGAGTGGAAATATGAAAAAATCTTTTGAAAATTTCGTCAGGCGTCCTTTTTATTCTCTTGCTATTATTATCATTTTAATTGCAACCGGAGCGTGGAGCCTGTATAAAATGCCCGTGGATTATTTCCCCGGCTTAAATTATCCTTTGGTCAATGTGGTAACGGAATATTCCGGTGTTTCGCCCCACGACATGGAAATTTTGGTAACCCGCCCCATCGAAGATGCATTGCAGGGCATCCGTGGGGTGAAGCGTACTTCCTCCGTAACTACCATGGGACATTCCGAAGTTACCGTGGAGTTTAGCAGTGCTTATTCGGTTATGGATGCACGCCAGCTTACGGCTGCGGCACTTTCTACCTTGTCAGGACAACTTCCGCAGGGCCTTGTTCCTGTGATTGATAACCTGGGTAGCCGTATGCAGGAAGTGATTGGTTTTACTTTTACTAATCCGAAAATACCACCTTACAAATTGCGTGATATTATCCAATATCGTCTGAAACCGGCACTTTTGAGCTTAAAAGATATTTCCAGGATAGATGTGCTTGGAGGAGAACGGCCTGCATTTATCGTGGAACCCAATGCACAAAAGCTAAGGTTACTTCATTTGAATTTGCAGGATGTTGCAAAGGTGCTGAAAAACAATAATATCATTGTCTCAGGACGTTATCTGGAGAGAAATTATTATGATGTTCCTATCCGGGGAAATGGTCAGTTTCAGAACCTGTCTGACCTGGAAAATCTTAAGGTAGCAACCTATTCCAACGGACTTCCGGTACTTTTGAAAAATATAGCCACTGTTACCAAAGGAGGGTTACCTAAACATTATATGGTGCGTAGCGGGAAGTATCCTGCCGTGGCACTGCTGGTGCAGAAAACCGAAGGCTCAGGCTCCATAAAAGTGGCCAAATCGGTACAGAAATCCTTACAATCGCTGAAGAAATTACTGCCTGCCGGCACGCAGGTTCATAAATTTTATGATCAGTCGGAAATCCTTAGTACTTCTATGTCGGGCGTACGCGAGGAGATATACATTGGCGCTGTTCTGGCCATGTTGGTATTGTTACTTTTCCTCCGGCGCTGGGCTCCCACGCTCATTGTCTCCATTACCATTCCGTTGGCCTTAATGTTTGCCGCTACCATTATGTATGCCATTGGCTATACGCTGAATATGATTACGTTGGCTGCTCTCACGTTGTCGTTGGGAATGGTGGTGGACGATTCGATTATTGTGTTGGAAATCATAGAAAAGTTTCTGGAAAAAGGCAAGACGCTGATTGAATCCATCAGGCAGGGAGTGAGCGAAATTTTTGCTGCCGACCTGAACGGTACACTCACAACGGTGATTGTTTTCCTCCCTTTGTTGTTTATTTCCGGATACATGAAGGACATGATCACGCCTTTCGGCCTCACCATTACGCTTACACTTCTTGGCTCTTTTCTGATTTCTATTACTGTTATTCCCGCACTGGTTTACTGGAAGGGAGGCCTGAAAGGGAAAAAGGTACAAGAGCCTGTATTTTTACAGAAATTCAAAAACATAAATGACCGGTTGTTTCATTTTTCACTGTCACATAAAACTGTGGTTGTAATAGTGCTGACGTTGTTGTTTGTTGTGGGTGGCGGTTTGTTACCTCTCACAAACAAGGCAGACATGCTTCCTCCTGTGGATGAAGGTGCTTTGCTGTTTGAGTATGTTATGCGTCCCGGGGTTTCTTTAAAAGAATCGGGGAAAGTGGCTGAAGAGCTGATGCAGGTAATACAGAAAAATCCCAATGTAAGTAATATTTATCTGCGTACAGGTTCTCCTTCAGATACTTATTATGTGGAAGGTGTAAACCGAGGCGAAATGTTTATCAAACTGGTGGATAAAAAGGACCGGACAGAAAATATTACGCAACTGATAGACGGTTTTAAAAAGCAATTTGCCACTTTTGATGGGGTTGTTATTCTGTATCATCAGCCCACGCAGGAAAATATTGATGAAAGTTTTAGCGGACTGCCTGCCTTTTTTGGTGTTTCTGTTACCGGACCTAATCTTGATACGCTGGCCCGCCTGGCTTCTGTGGTGGAAAAAACAGCCAAAAAAACGGGCGATTTTAGCGACATTCTTAACAATTCCAAATATCTCGTTCCACAGATAGACGTTACGCCCAACCGTGTGGAAATGTCTCGTTTTGGTGTGAGCGGCTTTGATTTGTACCATGAACTGGCACTGGCCTTCAGAGGAGAGGTAGTGGCCCGTTTTGTGAAAGAACAGATTCCGGTTTCGGTGTTTTTAAGGTTGCCTCCAGGCGACAGGAATAACCTGAAAAAACTGGAACATCTGGCTATACGCACATCCGGCGGAAAATATATACCATTGTATCGTCTGGCAAAAATTAAAAGGGTTAATGCGTTGCCCTCTATCTCGCACTTAAATGGAGAACGCGAACTGACCGTGGTAGCAGATCCGGAAGGAAATCTGTTTGGTGCAGTGAAAAAACTAAAAACAAGCCTCGGCACCGATTTCTTACCCGATGGATACAGCCTGCAAATCCGCGGACAGTACCAGACACTGATAGAAACGCTGAAATCTTTTTCTTTTGTGATTCTTATGGCCATCGTGCTTATTTACCTTATTCTGTTTTTACAGTTTAATTCATTTTGGCAACCTTTTGTTATCTTGTTGAAGATTCCATTGGACTTTATCGGGGTTTTTATTGCTTTGCTGATTACACATCAACAGCTCAATATCTCCGTTGCTTTGGGATTGTTGACGCTTATCGGGGTATCTGTTAATAATGCCATTATATTGATAGACAAGGTAAACCGTTTGCGACAGGAGGAAAATTATAGTTTACACGAGGCGTTGAAAGAAGCTGTTCATTTAAGAACCCGCCCCATTTTAATGACCGGATTAACCACGATAATTGCTTTATTGCCTGCCGCTGTAGGATTAGGTTCGGCCATTCATCAACCTTTTGCCATAACAATTATCGGTGGAATGATAACAGGCATTATTTTCTCGCTTAATATTATTCCCATGCTGTATGCCTCTTTTGCAGGAAGGTTTGAGAGGAAAAGAGTTATTCGGGATTAAAGCTTTTGAATTATTGGGATGAAGACAGAAGCTCAACTTCCAAATGTTAAAACCTTTTTACTAGCAGGAAGTTTTTCCTATCTTTGCTCACTTTTAAAAAAACTGTAACATGCATAATAAATTTTATCTTCTGTTTTTCTTGTCTTTTATGTTGCTGGGATCCGTTGTGGCTCAGCAGAAAATTTTGTTTGATGCCACCAAAGCCGAAATGGCCGGCAATGCCGATTGGGTTATCGATGCTGACCAGCACAATATCGGGTTCTCCAATGGTTCTGCTGTGGTGGGAAGAGGGAGTGAATCCAATCCGCAGCAATTTCCTACTCCGGCGCAGTCAACGGTTACCAAGTCCACGCCCGGAACCTATTGGGAGGGCGGAATATCTTCATGGGGTATCGATATGGTAAAAAAAGGTTTTGAAGTGGAGACACTTCCTTACGATGGAAAAATTACTTACAAGGATGCAAGTAACCCGCAGGATTTAAGTCATTATGCCGTTTTTGTTGTCGATGAGCCAAATAATGCCTTTTCAGCTACTGAAAAAACTGCCATCCTGGAATTTGTAAAAAATGGAGGCGGCCTTTTTATGATTTCTGACCACAATAATTCTGACCGTAACCACAGTGGAATTGATTCTCCACATGTGTGGAATGATTTAATGCAGAATAATACAGTTCAAACAGACCCATTTGGCATTACTTTTGACTATGCCAATTTTAGCGATAAAACGGAAAATATTCCCAATCTGCCGGGCAATCCGCTTTTGCATGGTCCTATGGGTAATGTTACCCGTGTGGAGTACTATGGGGCAACCTCAATGACATTACATCCTTCTGATAATGCTTCCGTAAAGGGCGTAGTGTATAAATCCGGGGCTGCTTTCGGTGACAAAGATGTATTGGTAGCCTATGCCACTTTCGGAAAAGGAAAAGTTGTGGCCATGGGCGACAGCTCGCCGGCTGACGATGGCACAGGCGACCCCGGAGAT
>WFNG01000049.1 GCA_015488735.1 Bacteroidales bacterium
ACCCAAAATCGCTGAGTAATGAACAGGTGCGGGAACTCTTTCTTCCCATTCTGGATAAATCACCGGCATTGCTGGAGGATAAACTTTATACATCCGTGAAACACATAGCCTGTCAAATTAACAAAGCCACGGATTCCTCCTCTGAAAAAAAAATCCTGCTCACCGGTGGCGGAGCTCATAACGCGTTTTTGGTAGAGGCTGTTCGTAGAGAGTGCCCGCAATCCGTATTAACTCCCGAACCCCAAATCATTGATTTCAAAGAGGCCCTGATATTTGCATTCATGGGAATACTACGCAAGAACGGAAATGTTAACTGTCTGGCTTCCGCTACGGGAGCCCGTCGCGATTCCTCCACAGGAGTTATTTTTCTGCCATGATTTAAAAAAAGCAGTTTGTTATAACAAACAGAATACAATGGAAAAATTATCTATAACCGTAAGCAAGCCATATCTCGAATTCAGGTTCTTAGTAAACAGGACAAAGATATTTTAAAAATGGAACGCTGTTATTTTTTAACTTTGCACAAGATTCAATACTTATTCTTACAAAAGTTTATTTTGACACATAGCCCTGAAATATGTCCTATACAGAATTAATTAATTTCACCATTATAATAGTGGTAACACTGGGATTTATCGCTTTCATATTAAGTAACCGCTATAAAATTTCTTCTGTTCCAATATTGATAATTCTGGGGTTGTTGTTTGGACCTGTCTTAGGATTAATCCCCAGAAATGATGCACATCATCTGTTTAATTACACCCGGATTTTCGGATTGGTTCTGATATTATTTGCCGAAGGTCAGAATCTTAAATGGCCATTAATCAAAAAGCATTTTGCAACCATCGGCTTATTAGATACTGTTGGGCTGTTTCTTACGGCCATCATAGCAGGATGGGCATTCTCGTTTCTGTTTCATCTTCCCTTTTCTGCCGGCTTTCTTTTTGGAGCCATCATATCCGCCACTGATCCGGCCACACTAATTCCGCTGTTTAAACAAAACAAGGTAGATGAAAATATAGAGACAGTGATTGTTACCGAATCTATTTTTAATGATCCTTTAGGCATTGTTCTGACAATTCTGGCAGTTGCACTGGTTGTACCACAGGCATCGGAAGCTCACCTTATGGAAAGCATTGCACACTACACCTCTCTGTATCCGGCAGCTGTATTATTTTTCCTCTATGAAGTAATTTCTTCTGTATTTATCGGAATATTACTGGGTGGCATCGGCTATTGGATTTTAAAAGAGATAAAACCACAAATTTATCCTGAAATTTTTGGTTTAATTATGGCATTCGGCGGCTTTTTTATTGGCGAATTAGTCCTTACTTCCGGTTACCTTGTGGCCACAACAATAGGAATTGTTTTTGGTAACCACAACTTGATTTTCAAGGATGATAAGGTCAACAAAAATTTTGGCACCTTCCTTTCAAGCGAATTAAATTTCAGCGAAACATTATCCGATTTAGCCACTATTTTTATTTTTATTCTGATTGGAGCAACTATAAATCTATCTGTTTTTGGGAAAACTTTTATCACCGGTTCTATTTTGGCCCTGGTCATTATTTTTATTGCCAGACCCATATCTGTACTTACACTTCTTCCTCTTAAAAAGTGGAGCTTTAAACAATATTTATTTATATCGCTGGAGGGTCCAAGAGGTGTTGTGCCTTCTGCAATGTCAGGCTTACCATTAAGCTTGGGATTAATGTATCACAACAAAACATTAATTAGCTGGGGCGAGGTGATTTTATCTGCCACCCTCATAACCATAATTATTTCGGTTATTACGGAAACCTTATGGGTAAAATTTCTTTCAGGCAAACTTTTAAAAGACAACAATCCGAAAGAAAAAAAAGTTAAGGCTGCCTGACTGTCCGTTCCAATTATTTTTCAAAACGTACAGAAGGTAATTATTTTGCTCATCAAAAACCATATCTCTTATTTACACTAAATACACAGATTAAAGCCTTTTACATTCTTCTAATGATGAAAAATTAATTCGTTTTGCAGCCAGTAAGTGGCAATACCGGCAAGATAACCGACAAGTGCAATCCAGGCAATTTTTTTCATGTACCAGATAAAGTCAATTTTTTCCAGCGCCATGGCTACAACACCAGCTGCCGAACCAATAATAAGAATGCTTCCGCCCGTACCGGCAGCATAAGCCAGTAATTCCCAGAAAGCACCATTTTGGACAAAATGTTGCATAAAGGCCGGATCGGAAGAGGCTGCAACCATCGTATGTGTCATAATGGGATACATCCCCATAGCCGCAGCAGTAAGCGGTACATTATCCACAATAGACGACAACAAACCGATGGCACCGTTGATTAAATAGATATTGTGCATGTGCTTGTCGAAATACTCAGCCATTACCTGTAAATGTCCGGCAGATTCCAGCGCAGCCACTGCCGATAAAATACCGAGATAAAAAAGAATAGTTGGTATATCCACGCGTTTTAAAATTCCGACAACCGTAAATTTTCTTCTGTCCTCTTCGGTGCCTTTGCTATGGATAAATTCTGTTGCAACCCAAATCACGCCCAAACTAAACAGCATTCCCATGTAAGGCGGAAGGTCGGTCAGCTCCTTAAAAACAGGGACAAAAATTAAGCCTCCAATACCGAGAATCAACATAATCGTCCTTTCACGCGGAGGTGTATTAAAACTATCTGAAGTATCAATTTTTGGTTTTTCAACATGCCCCTTCATATATATGGAAACCACAATAAGCGGAATGACAAGACTCACAATACTGGGCAGAAAAACCATCCCCATTATATCGAGTGCGGTAACCTGACCGCCAATCCACAACATAATGGTTGTAACATCGCCAATGGGCGTAAAAGCGCCTCCCGCATTGGCAGCAATCACAATCATACTGGCAAAAAACCAACGCGATTTTTTATCACTGATAAGCTTTCGCAACAAGGCAATCATTACAATGGTAGTCGTCATATTATCCAGTACTCCGGACAGGAAAAAAGTAATGGTGGCCACTGTCCATAAAAGTTTTACCTTATCTGTAGTTTTAATTCTGTCTGTGATAACACGAAAACCTTCGTGCTGGTCAACAGTTTCCACGATAGTCATGGCACCAAGCAGGAAAAACAGTATTTGAGCCAAATTGCCCAGATGTGTAACTACCTCATAATCCGTAATAAAATACTTCATTTGAGAGATCAGACTAACGCCTTCGTATCGGTGCTTAAAATTGGCCAAATCCGAACTTTTGAGGAAATGTTCCCACGAAGGACTAAAACCAAGGTTAAGAATATTGGGCAACCCAAAAATATAAACAACCCAAATGATTACACCCAATAAAAGCGCGGAAGCTGCTTTATCTACCTTAAGGGGATTTTCCATTGCAATGGCCAGATATCCCAGCACAAATACAACAAGCATTAAAATAAATGTTACCATGATTTATATCTTTTCTATGAATTGAATCATGCAAATATATTTATTTGTAATTTCATAGCTACCCGATCTGGACACCAATTCTTCGCATGGATTAATATTTATATCTATTTATATCGATTTTAGATTATAGGTGAATTTCGGAACAAAAAACATTCTGTTTTATAAATACATATAGTTATTTGTAATATGAAAGGGATGAACTACCCCGCAAAAAGCTATGGTAATATCAATAAAAAAAGTTATGTGTTGTAACGAACGATGAAGTACTGAACACATTTATCCCAATACGCTCCGCTATCGGAATTCGTTCGGCTTACAAA
>WFNG01000050.1 GCA_015488735.1 Bacteroidales bacterium
GTTTATAACCAAAAACGGGGATCAGGAAATCCTGACCGTTCTTGTCTTTGGCCACGCGCGATACATTGGTGTTTCTGAACACGAAAGAAAGCTGCTGTACTATCTCATCTTTATGAAGCTGGTAAAAATTCTTTATTACAAAATGAAATGCATACAGGTTCCGGCCTTTACGCTGCATTTTGACATGGGGGTCGGCTTTGCCCCAATTTCCTGTCACATTTTTCCAGCTGTGGGCATCCAGGCTTTTGTTGGTGATAACACCGGCATGCAGATATACATTACCTGTATAATTTTCCAGCGCCTTATTTCCTTTGGCGGCATTAAAAAAAAGCGTGACGCTATCGGTAGGAGAAGGATGGGCCGGAACAAGCCATGCAGTCTGGGCAAAAGTTGGATTTGCTGCCAAAAGCAGGGAAAAAAAAGCCAGGATATATCTAAAATTTACGTTGTTTTTATTCCTTGTAAAAAGCCCTTTTCGGGATATGGATAGAATCATGTGTTTAATGATTAAAGGTGAAGACGGAATTTTTTCCGACGCACAAAAATAAAGGTTTACACCGGAAACTGAAAAATCTCTATAAATTATTTTGTGGAATGTAATTATATTTTGACCGGCATACTGCTGTTGAAAAAGTAATCCCGGTGTCCAGTAAACTTTTAAGGTGGCGGGGCAACTCTTTTTCTGAAAGTTTGTTTTGGACAATATAGGCTGCTATTCCTGCATTGAATCCATCTCCGGCGCCAATGGTACTCACTGCTTCGATTTTGCGGGCGGGTTTTGTTATAATTTGGTTTTTCCATACTGCCAGTGCTCCCCGGTCGCCCATGGTAAAGAAAATCACCGCTTCCGGATTAATTTCCTGTAATGAAGAAATATGATCCTGGGGAGTTCCCTGTCCAAAAATAGCATTGAAATCTTCATCAGATCCTTTAATGATTGTGGCCAGTGCCAGGTTTTCGAAAAGGGCCTTTTTGCGTTCTTTGTCCGAAAGCTGCTGTGCCAACCGTATATTCGGGTCGTACAAAATCAGGCTTCCGGCTCTTACCGCTTTTTGTGTGATTTTACTGATTTCCGTACGAATGGCGGGGTCCAGTGCGTACAGTGATCCAAAAATCAGAATGTCAGATGGATAAAAGACTTTCGGGATGATGAGTTTACGTTGCAAAGGATAACGCTTCTGAAAGGTGTAGGTGGGCTTTTTTTGGGCATCTAATCTGGCAAGCGCCACAGACGTAAGATGGTTATGGTATTGCCGGATAAATTGTGTGTCGATGTTGTCTTTATGTAAAAATGCAAGCAGAAACCGGCCAGTATCATCATCGCCTATCTCGGAGACCAAAGCTGTATTTACACCACTTCTCGCCAGCGATACTGCTGCGTTGAGCATGGCTCCTCCCGCATGACCGTACGCAAGAAAATCTTTTCGTGGTATCTCCTTATCTGTAACTACATCCAGCAATATTTCACCCAGCGCATAAACCATGACTATTGTTTTTACAAAAATAAGAAAAGTGTACAGCAGTTGAAAATATTCTATTACCAAAATCCGATACAATTTCGGTTTGTATTTTGTTTTATCCCTGAGTAGTATTTAAATAATTTAGTGTTTTTCAGGGGGGGATACCTGAGCGTGTGGTTTTACCCTGCCCGAACAAAGATGGTTTAGGTTCAACTGGAAATCCCTATCTTTGCCAACCGGATATTTCCGGATAATTTATAAACGAAAAGTATTTACAGAATGGCCTTAAATTGCGGTATTATCGGTTTGACCAACACGGGAAAAACCACCATTTTTAACTGTATGTCCAACACCAAAGCTGAGAGTTCCAGCTATGCTTTCAGCGCTACCAAATCGAATATCGGAGTGGTGGATGTGCCCGATCCACGATTGTACACATTGAATAATATTTTGCCTGCTGATAAGCTGATTCCTGCTACTGTGGAAATTGTTGATCTGCCCGGCCTTGCCAAAGGGGCCAGTCAGGGTGAAGGTGTGGGCAACAAATTTCTTGCTGATGTACAACAAACCGATGCATTAATTCATGTTCTGCGTTGTTTCGACGATGACAACCTGGCGCATATTGAAGGTTCTGTGGATCCGGTGCGCGATCTGGAAATAGTAGATTTTGAATTGCAGGTACGCGATCTGGATTTGGTAAACCGCAAGTTACAACGCCTTGAAAAACTGTCCAAAACCGGAAACAAAGAAGCCAAAAAAGGTATGGAGGTACTTTCTGTTTATAAAGATCATCTGGAGAACTTTGGAAATGCCAATACCGCGCCTGTAAACGAAGGTGATGAGCAGTATATTCATGATTTGCTGTTGCTTACGGCCAAACCAGTCATTTATGTGTGTAACGTGGATGACGCTTCTGCTACTTCGGGGAATGCCTATGTGGAAAAGGTTGAAGCAGCATTGCCGGAAAATGCCAAGGTGCTGGTCATTGCCGGCGAACTGGAGGCCGAAATTGCCGAGCTGGAAGATGCAGAAGAC
Organism: Bacteroidales bacterium; assembly: GCA_015488735.1. GTDB lineage: Bacteria > Bacteroidota > Bacteroidia > Bacteroidales > F082 > Sulfidibacterium. The sequence goes on from WFNG01000050.1 coordinate 2,496, forward strand.
AGGAAAGCATTTCTTGAAGATGCGGGGTTAAAAGAACCCGGTGTGGACAAGCTTGTGCGTGCTGCCTATGATGTGTTGAATTTGCAATCTTTTTTCACCATTGGCAAACCTGAAAACAGGGCATGGACCATTCACAAAGGGATGACAGCCCCGCAGGCTGCCGGCGTGATACACAGCGACCTGGAACGTGGCTTTATTCGTGCCGAGGTAATGAAATATGCAGATTTTATCCATTATAAATCGGAACAGGCTGTAAAAGAAGCCGGGAAATTCCATGTGGAAGGGAAAAACTACGTGGTGGAAGATGGCGACATCATGCACATTCGGTTTAACGTATAATGTGCTGATTTTAGCTGTTCAGCATTTTTACAAATTTTTTAAAAATATTTCTTTGCAGATAACGAACAAAGTTCTATTTTTGCAGTCCTTTTTATTTACGGAACCGGTACGCAAAGAAAAGGAAACAGCGTTCTTGAATTAGAAACTAATATTACGGGGTATGGCGCAGTCCGGTTAGCGCACCTGCTTTGGGAGCAGGGGGTCGCAGGTTCGAATCCTGCTACCCCGACATAAAAAACAAATTCAGTACAAACTCAAGGAGAGATGGGTGAGTGGCTGATCCGCCTCGGCGGATGCTAAACCGACGAGGAGTTGATAGTAAGTTCTTAAAATGAAAAAATATTAGTCAAAAACACATGGAGAGATGGGTGAGTGGCTGAAACCACCGGTTTGCTAAACCGGCGTACCTTTCAACGGGTACCGGGGGTTCGAATCCCCCTCTCTCCGCTTTTAAGTATAACAGAAAAAAGAAAACCACTGCAAACTACACGTTTACAGTGGTTTCTGTTTTTTAGGCAATGCGCTAAAATGCACAAAAACGCAAAATTGCGGTGGCTTATTCGGATATCATTGACAAATACCTCAGCACGCACACGGCGAGGCATACTTTTGCTACTACCATCACCCGTTCCAATCAGATCTCCATTGAAGTGGTTTCAAAGATGCCGGGCCATTCCAGTATCAACATGACAAAAAAATATGCCCGTGTGGTGGATGATTTGATCAATAAAGACATGAAAAAGATTTACGGGAAATTTGAGGATATCAGGGTTTCTTAATCGTTTTGATGTGCCCGGGACAGGGTGAAATTTTCCACGGCCGGCGTGATTTCCGGTGTGATTACCTGCCGGCCTTTCTTTTTGGATTATTTATCTTCATTGGATCACCAACTTTTTGAATCTGCTTCTAATTGTTCCTGGGTCCTGACCTTGCCTGCCTGATAATCCACATTTGATTTTTTGGCCCTTTCAATCAGCTCCTTTTTTGTAAAACGCCTGATTGGTTCGTCATTCGGGTTTAAAGATTTGTTAATTAATTCTTCCATTTTCCTGAAGATATTTTCATCCTGAAGCCGTATCAAATGTTCAATAAGATTTAGTTTTCGTGTCTGTAAATCTATGGCCTTTTGTTTATTACAAAGATAATACTATTTGTAGTATGGATGTATCCCTGTTAAAATGACTTTTTTTACCTTACCGGTGTCTTTGTAAATTAGTTTGGGGATGTAGCGGGTTACCGGATAAGGCACGGTGTCGTGGTACGAAATGTATTCGAAATGAAAATTGTACTTTTATAGAAAATTAAACTTAACCGATGCGGCACGTGGCAAACCCGCGGGCCGTTAGTCGACATTGCTAAACAAAACAGGGGGTGAGAAAGATGATAAAAGTAAAAAGAATTTATGAAAAACCTTCAGAAGAAGATGGATTCCGTATGCTTGTGGATAGGCTGTGGCCAAGAAACGTTAAAAAAGAGAAGGCAAAGATTGATCTTTGGTTGAAAGAAATAGCTCCTTCAAATGAGCTTAGAAAATGGTTTTCCCATAAGGAGGAAAGATGGGAAGAGTTTAGAGTGGGGTATAAAGAGGAGCTTAAAGGTAAAGTGGAATTGATAGAGATGATAAAGAAACTTGAAAAGGAGCATGGAACAATAACTCTTTTATTTTCAGCTAAGGATATTAATCACAACAACGTAGTTGTGTTGTTAGAAGCGATAAAAGACGAAAGCAACAGAAGTAGCATCGTCGCCTAACAGCAGCGGACATACGGCTCAGCTTTGCTTCGCTTAAATCCACCCTGACGGTTTGACTTCGTATGTCCGCAACACGTTGTGTGCAAACATTATTGTGATTTGGCAAAAAGGGAGAAAAAGAAAGAATCTCTTTTTGAAAAATATACTAAACAATACAGGACAGCCAAGCAAGAAGCGTGGCATGCAGAATTAGGCAGTAAAGAGTTTCCAGCCAAGACAGTAGACTTAAGGATTAAAAAAGCATTAAAAGGCGAATTAAAGTGGATTCTCATTGGAGGTCCTCCATGTCAGGCTTTTTCGCTTGCTGGCAGATCGA
>WFNG01000051.1 GCA_015488735.1 Bacteroidales bacterium
CGATTCGGCAGGTACAAACCATCCGGCACTATCTTGCCAAGGGCGGACATTTCCGCAAAAAGGAAGATTTAAAAAAGATAAGAGGTTTGTCAGAGGTGGAGTACAAGGTACTGGAACCATTTATCCGTTTCCATTCAATGCCTTTTGTCACCAGAAAAAAGCAAAGGAAGGGAAAGCACCGGATACGTCAAAAAGTGGAAATAAACTCGGTTGACTCAGTGGTTCTCGTTCAAAAGCTCCTGCTTCCTCCCTGGCTGGCACAAAGAATTTTGAAATACAGGGCATTACTGGGTGGCTTTTACACCGGAGAGCAGTTGCTGGAAGTATATGGCATGAAGCCTGAAACCTATAATGCCATCAAAGCTTTTGTAGGGGTGGATACTACAAAAATCATCAGGATTAATTTAAATACGGCAACATTTAAACAGCTTGTTCATCAGCCTTACATTAATTATGAAACTACGAAAAAATTGGTTAATGCACGAAGAGAAGCGTATGGCTTTAGTAATTTTAGCCAGGTGAGAGAGATGACCGGAATCCCGGATTCGCTTTTAAATAAAATTCGGCATTATTTGTATCTTCGCCCCTTAAAAAATTAACCAGGAATATAATGAGCAATATCAGCAGGACTTTAAAAAAACTCCCCCGTACTTTTTGGGTTGCCAACAGCATTGAATTAATCGAACGGTGGGCATGGTACGGCTTTTTTATGCTTTTCGCCAATTATCTGACTAAATCGACTGATTTGGGCGGGTTGCAATTTTCCCAAACGGAAAAAGGGATGATTATGGGTATAGGAACGGGAATACTTTATTTCTTACCTATTATTACCGGGGCTATTGCCGATAAATATGGTTATAAAAAAGTACTTTACATTGCATTCTCCGTATATACTACAGCTTTTATTTTCCTGCCCATGTTCCACAGTTTTACAGGCGTTTTTATTATGTATCTGTATCTTGCTCTGGGTGCGGCTTTGTTTAAGCCGGTGGTTTCAGCCACAGTTGCCAAGACTACTGATGATGAAACGGCTTCGTTGGGATTTGGTATTTTTTATTTGATGGTTAATCTCGGAGCGTTTTTTGGACCTATGGTAACACTGCTATTCCAAAAGGCTTCTTACAACATGGTTTTCCATATATCTGCAGGCATTATTGCGTTGAACTTTATCCTTCTTTTCTTTTATAAAGAACCGGGAACACGGGTTAAGTCCAATGAAACATTGGGGGAGTCATTGTCCAAAGTCTTCGGCAATATAGGAAAGGTGTTGAAGGATTTTAAGTTTGTAATATTTCTTCTTATTGTGGCCGGGTTCTGGACTATGTATAATCAGCTGTTTTTTACACTTCCTGTTTTTATTGAGCAGTGGGTTGACACCCAAACGCTTTACCATTTCTTTAGCCAATATGTACCATTTATATCTGCAAACTATAGTCATGGGAACCAAATAGATCCTGAATTTATTACTAACCTTGATGCCTTCTTTATTATATTGTTCCAGATAATTATTTCTTCTGTGGTGATGCGCTGGAAGCCCCTTGGGACAATGGTTACAGGCTTTATCATTAGTTCCATTGGTATGGCACTTTCGCTTCTCACGCAAAATGTAATGTTTGTGGTTTTGGCCATTTTTATCTTTTCTGTTGGGGAAATGACGGCTTCTCCTAAGATAACAGAATACATTGGCCGTATTGCGCCGCACGACAAAAAAGCACTTTATATGGGATATTCGTTTATCCCGGTTTTTCTTGGTAATGTTTTTGCCGGAATTATTTCCGGACCTGTTTACCAGTCTATGTCCGACAAACATTCATTGTTGGTAAAAGAGGTAGCCGCCAGCGGGATTCATTTACCGGAAAATCTGAGCCATCATCAATATTTTCTACAGGCTGCTGCGAAAATGCATCTTACGCCGAACGCCCTGACAGATAAACTTTGGTCACAATACCATCCTTCACATATTTGGTATGTGATTTTTTTGATTGGATTGGGAGCCGCCTTTCTGCTGTGGATATACAACCGTTTTATCGTTAGGGAAGCTGCTTATTAGCAGGCTTTCAGGAAAAGAGTCAGTCTGTTTCTTTACCTATAAAAATAAATTCCTATGACAAAATTAAGCACCGTTTTTAAAAAATTTCCAAGAACTTTTTGGGTTGCCAATACCATGGAGCTTTTTGAGCGTTGGGCATGGTACGGTTTATTTGCCGTATTGGCATTATATCTGACTCAGTCGACTGATACGGGGGCACTGGGTTTTACTCAGTCTCAGAAAGGTATTATGATGGGGACGGTGACTGCCATCCTGTATCTTCTGCCCCTGTTTACGGGTGCCCTTGCCGACCGGTTTGGTTACAAGAAGATGCTTATTATTGCTTTTGTTGTTTATTCGTTGAGTTACCTGTTGATGGGACAGGCCAGAAGTTATGTTGCTGTTTACCTTACTTTTTTGATGGTGGCGGTAGGTGCTGCTCTTTTTAAGCCCATTGTTTCGGCTACTGTGGCCAAAACCACAGATGAAACAACTTCCTCCATTGGATTTGGCCTTTTTTACATGATTGTAAATATTGGCGGATTTATAGGGCCTGTTTTTTCTTCAAAATTACGACACATCTACGGTTGGCATATTGTTTTTATTATGGCAGCCTCTGCTATTGCCATTAATATTTTACTGACTTTGATTTTTTACAAAGAACCGGGAAGGGTAAAAAACACAGATCCTTTTTGGTCTTCTATTTGGAAGTCGCTGAAAAATATCATCACAGCATTATCAGATAAAAAGCTGGTTATCTTTCTTATTATTATGATTGGTTTCTGGACTATGTTTAACCAGCTTTTTTATACCCTGCCCAACTTTATTGCCCAGTGGGTTGATACTTCCATGATTTATAATTGGATTCATGGATTTTCACCTGATCTTGCCATGGCTTTTGGAACCCAAAAGGGTACTATTGCGCCTGAAATGCTGGTCAACCTGGATGCCGGATTTATTATTCTTTTCCAGATTCTTATTTCTTTCCTGGTGATGCGTTTAAAACCTGTTAATTCAATCATCACGGGAATCGTAGTTGTTTCGGTAGGCATTGGTTTTGCTTTTGGAACTGACAATGGTTTTTATGTCATTCTTGGTATCTTCATTTTTTCATTGGGAGAAATGGCCAGTTCGCCCAAGTTCACAGAATACATTGGCCGGATTGCGCCAAAAAACAAAGAAGCCTTATACATGGGGACATCTTTTCTGCCTGTGGCTGTGGGTAATTTATTTGCTGGTATTTTTTCGGGCCCTGTTTACCAGTCCATGTCTGATAAAGTAAGTCTACTAGAGCATGAAGTGGCCAAACGCGGGTTGCATATTCCTGCTATCAGCGAAAAGTTTACCCAGGATAGTTATTTCAAAAGGGCAGCAGAATTAATGCATACCAATCAGCATGGCCTGACCCAGATGCTATGGAATACTTACCACCCTTACCGTATCTGGATACTTTTCAGTGCTATAGGTGTTATTACCATTATCGCGCTGTTTCTGTACAATACCTTTGTTCTCGGCAGGGTAAAGAAAGCGTAAGGGATACATTCTGAGATATTATACCGGTTTTTAATCAAATTACAGCTTAATCGTCATCATCTTTGTCCCACGTAAAAGTGGGCTTTTTCCAGTAAGCATCATCGTCATCGTCATCATCCTCTTCTTCTTCCAGTTCCCAGGAATATTTTTTACGTTGCGGACCTGATTTCCGGTAATAAAAAGCCATAACGATACCTGAAAACAGACCCCCAAGATGGGACTCCCACGAGATGTGTTGTTTTGGAAAAAATCCGGGAATAGCGCCCCAAATTAGTCCGCCGTACAAAAAAACGATTACGAGTGCCAGTGCTGCCAGCCCGTTATTTTTGCGAATAAGCCCGCTGAAAAACAAAAAGGATGCCATGCCGTAAATGATGCCGCTGGCACCGATATGCCAGGCATCACGACCGCCAAACCAAACGAAAATTCCGGTCATAATCCAGATAAATGCTAAAACTTTCAGCGCCAGGTCGCGGTAGAAATAAAAAGGTGCCACACCCAATACGAGAAATGGAACGGTGTTGGCTGCGATATGTTTATAACTGGCATGTACAAAAGGAGCAAGAATGATTCCCGGCAAACCGTTGGCATGTAGCGGATGAACGCCCAGATAAGCCAGGTTAATTCCGAAAGTGGATTCCACAAACCGAATGACCCACATGATAATCAATAATATCACGGGAATAGTTGATGCACCAATCAATCTTCTTTTTTCGTGTGTCAAGGGCCTTTGTTTTGTAGTGAACAATATCTGTTTTCAAAGCATGCCGAAAGTAAAAATTACCATTCTGCTTTTACATGACCAACTCTGCTTTTCCATGCAGTAAAAGTAAAAATAAATAGAAATAGTAGCGGATTGAAATCTGCCACCTGACTGAATTTTTAGAAGGCTGTTTTTTTACAAAGCCATCATCCGGACAGAAAATTACTTTTACTGTACTGCAACAACGGAACTTTTCTTCCCCATATAGTTTTTAATCAAATGATATGTCAGCGGAATCTTGACTTTCAACCTGTTGAGTAATTCGGGCGAAAGATTTCTTCGTGAAAACGGAACACGTTTTACATACTGTTGGATTTCGCCTGCCTTTCTGCCATATTTGTAGGCATAAGTGAAATTCAGGCTGTCTTTTAAACGAATATTTTTATCGGAAAGATTGGGGACGCTAATGAAAAACCGGCTGTTGGAGAGTTTGCCATTATTAAATAAATGGTTGTTGTTCAGATAGACATACAGCTCTTTTGCCGTGTTGATGGCGGGGTCAACCAGCGAAACATTCTTTTCCATAAAATTGCGATAAACATATTTCCCGTTTTCTTTGTAGTTGTATGCAAACTGAAGCGTTTCCCGAAAATCTTTCATGAAAAAAGGATAGTGTGTACAGCCGAGAATGATGGAGTTCAAGGGAGTTGTGGTTTTTGATTTTCGCATTTTCTCCAACAGCGAAATAACATGGTATCTGATATAATTTTTGATTGAGTTAAGTTGAAGTTTGTCGGGGCTTTTCTGATTTCCGGAATAGAGGATCTGGTTAGCGGAAAAATCAAAATTGTACCGCTTCATAATAGATTTGTGGATGGGTGCTATTTTGTTGGTAAACGATGGTCCCCTGTAATTTTTTCGGACAGTATGAAGCGATGCATCGAGATAATCTTTTTCGCCGTCAATGGCGGCTGCAAGTCCCACACCAGCCTGCTGGAAAGTAATCATTTTACCCGAATAACCCATCTTTTTCTTCTGTTCTGCTACCGTGTTCGGGTAGCCGTTTGAGGCTACCGTTCCGGCTGTAGCCATAATGCCAATGGCGGCATCCTTGTCTTTGTTAATGTTCTCAAGTGCACCGCGAACTCCTGCACCAATTACGCCGATGACTTTCAAATTCAATCCGGCTTGTTTGATGAATTTTTCCACATCGTTTTTGCCATAGGCCGTCGCCGTATTACAGGCAATCACGATGGCTTTAACCTGCGGTTTATCCGTCCGGTACTTTTCGGCGGTTTGTGAAGGATAATATTTTTTCCCCAGCAAAAAAGCGGCATCTTTTATGACATGCTCCTTCAGCAATTTGGTTTTGTGGTTTCCGGGATATTCACCGTAAGGCATGTTGGCTTTGTCGCCAAGATAAATAAACGATTCTTCTTCAAAATCAATCTTGCCATCTTTCTTTTTTTTATGCGTTTTGTTGTTGAAGTTGTCAGAATTGAGAATGGCATCCAGCACGGTAAGTCCGCCGGTACCCGAGTCGAATATCCCCACCGGAAGTCTGGCGTCGTGGCGGGGGTAGGTTTTGAAATTGATGTAGAAGAAACTTTCCTGATTGTGAAGAATTGTTTCCTGAATATTTTGCTGTCCGGATGTATGGGTATTACAACTCAGCAAGACGAAAAGCAATGTAACCGAAATGAACAAAATCTTTTTCATAAAATTTGTGTTAAAGATGTTCTGTTTTGATGAGTAATTTGAAAAAACAATAACAAATCGTTAAAATACGTACAAATTTAGTAAAATTTAACATTAGGTTTATAATATAATCTTTTCCTGCCTTACAGAAGGCCATGAGAGAAGAGACCGTTTTACTTATTTTTACATTTTGAAAAACAAATATCCGTATGAAAATTGCATTGATACAACAAAAGGCTGCTTCCGATAAAGCTGCCAACCTGAAAAAAGGACTTGCTGCTGCTGAAGAAGCTGCACGCAACGGGGCGCAGCTGGTGGCTTTCTCCGAGTTGGCTTTCGAGCCGTTTTATCCCCAGTATCCTGCCGGAAAAGATAAAAATAAACTGGCTGAACCTGTTCCTGGTTCGGTAACAAAAGCTTTTTCCCAACTTGCCCAAAAGTATAAAATGGTTGTTATTCCCAACCTGTATGAGCTGGATGGGATAAATACTTACGACACTTCACCGGTAATCGATGCGGATGGTACACTTCTCGGAAAGACCTGTATGGTTCATATCCCTGATTATGAATATTTTCACGAAAAAACTTACTACACGCCGGGTAACACGGGTATACGTGTTTATGATACGGCTGTGGGAAAAATAGGGATTGCCATTTGCTACGACCGGCATTATCCCGAATACATGCGGGCATTGGCTGTGGCCGGGGCAGAGTTGGTAGTTACGCCTCAGGCTGGCGCTGCCGGTGAATGGACAGATGGATTATACGAAGCGGAAATGCAAATTGCCGCTTTCCAAAATGGCTATTTTACGGCTCTCTGCAATCGGACGGGGGTGGAAGACCATTTGGAATTTTCGGGAGAATCGTTTGTTTGTGGCCCCGATGGTCGGCTGCTGGCTCAGGCGGGCAGAGGTACCGAAGAGATTTTGTATTGCGATATTGATTTGGATGAGGTGAGAAACTCTCACGCCAGAAAACTTTTCATTCCCGATCGCCGGCCTGAACTTTATGGCAGTTGGCTCTGACCGGACGGCTGTTTCCCAAATTGCTTATTTTTGGATGTTGATTTATTTGAATGCGTATGCAGCTTATCCTGATTTTTGCGGGAACGGCCTTGTTCCTTTTCTTTATTTATGCAGCGTTGGTTTCTTTGCGCGAGCGTGAACAGTTGGCAGCAAAACGATTTCTGTCAGGGGCTGTGTTGCTTGCGCTGTTGTTTCTTGCCACGGCTTTTGTTTCTTTTGACGGAAAGGCTTTCGTCTTTTCCCTGTTGATGGCCGGCTTATTGTCGGGAATACTCCTTTTCCTTATTCCCAACGGGAAAAATCGTCGTTACCGGCAGGTAAAACCCGAAGGCAGAATTGATGAACGTGACACCATGTTTTCACGGAACGAACTAATGCCCGATACGGAAAACTTTGAAGATTATTACCGGCGTAATCCGGAGAAAAAAGTTTTGGACGACCGCTTTCGCAAAAACAAAGGACTGTTGCAAAAAGGAACTTCCCAATATCATCCGTTCTATTTTGCATCGGCTGATGCCAGTTTTGAGACCATTGCCGCTTTACGCAATTTTGTAAACGGAACCGTGGCAACAGAAAGAATTCCCGTGGAGGAGGAAGAGATAAGCCGGTATATCAAAAACTGGTCAAAAAAGCTCGGTGCTGTGGATTGTGGTATTACCGAATTGCAGGATTATCATATTTATTCCACCGGTGGCAGAGGAGAACGCTATGGACAGAAATTTGTGAAAAGTCATCGGTTTGCCATTGCATTTACTGTGGAAATGAACCATGAAATGATTCAGACGGCCCCGGCGGGAACAGTAGTTATGGAATCGGGACAGCAATACCTGGAGTCGGGGCGTATTGCTATACAGGTTGCCCGTTTTATCCGGAATCTTGGCTATGAAGCCAGAGCACACATCGATGGAAATTATGAGGTGGTTTGTCCGCTGGTGGCGCGCGATGCCGGACTGGGCGAAATCGGACGTATGGGATTGCTGATGACGCCAAAGCTGGGGCCACGGGTGAGAATTTCGGTGGTAACCACCAATTTACCGTTGATGGCGGATAAGCCACTGCACGATTTCTCGTTTATCGATGCCTGTGTACAATGTAAAAAGTGTGCAGAAGTCTGTCCGTCCAATGCTATTTCGTTCAACGACAGGGAAATCATCAACGGCAGCCTGCGCTGGCAGATCAACCAGGAAAGCTGTTTCACTTTCTGGACTGTGGCAGGCACTGATTGCGGAAGATGTATCAGCGTCTGTCCCTATTCCCATCCCGACAACGGGTTGCATAACCTGATACGCTTTGGTATGTATAATTCCGGTATTTTTCGGAAAGTAGCACTGAAAATGGACGACGTTTTCTACGGTAGGAAACCTGTTCCCAAACCGGTTCCCCAAAAATTACAAACTATCTGACACACATTCTGTTATTTAGAATCGTTAAAAATAATCAGGCTAAAACTTTGTTTTTTCAGTGAATTATACTGACTTTTGCAGGAAACAAATTCAGTAAAACCATGAAAAACAGAAGAAATTTTTTGAAGAGCAGCCTGATAGCTGCCGGAGCGGTGGCACTTTCCGGCCCGTTAATGGCAGCTGTCCCGGGGAAAAAAGGAGGAAAAATTAACCACTTTCCCGGCATCTTGTACACTGAACAAGATCAGGGCCGCTGGCAGGGGAAAGCTCCCAGCCATGTTCCAAAAGTTACGGTAGAAGTCAACAAAGTAAAACTGCACACCATTCATCCCATGACCAAAGAGCATTACATTGTAAGGCACACGCTGGTGGACTCTAAAGGAAAAGTTTTAGGCTCCAAAACTTTTTATCCTACTGACGTACAGCCCATTTCCACTTTTACATTGCCTGCCGGTTTTCACGGGAAACTATACGCTACCAGTTTTTGTAACAAGCACGATTTCTGGATAAAAGAATTTACGGTATAAACCGCGGAGGAACACAAAGCTGAGAATATTTGACCACATGGGCATTCATTTTTTATGAATTAGTTTTGCTGTTTTAGCAAAATGATATCCGCCAAAAACCACAGAAAGTCTCACAAAATAAGCACTTCCGGTTCCAGAGCAATACCGAATTTGTGCAGCACATCGTTTTGAACCGCTTCAGACAACGCCAGAATTTCCTTTCCGGTGGCTTTGCCATAATTGACGAGAACCAGTGCCTGTTGTTGATGAACACCTGCATTGCCCATTCGTTTTCCTTTCCAGCCAGCTTTTTCGATGAGCCATCCGGCAGGGATTTTTGCTGTATCATATTCCATCGTGTAAAAAGGCATTTCCGGAAAATGTTGTTGAATCTGGAGAAATTTTTCATGCAAAACTACCGGATTCTTGAAAAAGCTGCCCGCATTGCCCAGTTTTTCCGGGTCGGGAAGTTTGGAACGGCGAATGACTTTTACCGTTTCACTAACAGCTTTTACCGTTATCTTATTTTTCGGCGTTTCCCTGAAGAAATCAAGCAGCGGCTTGTAGTCCAGTCGCAACTTAGGATGTTTTTTCAGCCGATAAGTAACGTTTAACACAAACCATTTGCCTTTTTCGGCACCTTTAAAAATGCTGTTGCGATAGTCAAAATCACATTCCAGCTTGTTAAATACAGAGGTTTTACCTGTTAGTAAATTGCATGCTTCCAGATTGAAGAATGTCATTTCCTGCTCCACGCCATAAGCACCAATATTTTGTACAGGTGCCGCACCCACCGTTCCGGGAATCAGACTCAGGTTTTCTAATCCTCCCCAGCCCTGGTCCACGGTATAATCTACAAAATCAGACCAGTTTTCACCGCTGCCCACATTTATGAAAACTTCCTCTTCGGTTTCTTTCGCAACGGTTATGCCCTTTATTTCATTCTTTAACAACCATCCTTTAAAGTCGTTGGTGAAAAGCAGGTTACTACCGCCGCCAATAACGAGATGTTTGTCTTCTCCCGGATCAAAATTTCGAATTAAACTCTTCAGCTCATCAAAAGAAGAAACAGTGGCAAAATAATGTGCCCGGGCCTCTACGCCAAAGGTGTTGAAACTTTTTAATGAGATGTTTTCCGAAAACCGTATCATATTTTTTAAATCTTTATCAACGCAACTTTGTTATTATATCAGTTCCAGTCCCGTATAATTTTCCGGGCGGATGGCTTTAAGTTCTTCTTTTACACTATCAGAAACATCCAGCTTATCAATAAAACCATGAATAATTTTTTCAGTCATTTTTTCATTTGTCCGTGTAAGTGCTTTAAGCGTTTCGTAGGGTTGCGGATAGTGTTCTCGCCGCAAAATATTCTGAATGGCTTCGGCCACAACGGCCCAGTTGTCTTCGAGATCGGCTTGGAGTTTTTCTTTATTGAGGATCAGTTTTCCCAGTCCCTTTTCCAGCGACTGCGCCGCTATGAGCATATGGGCAATGGGAACCCCGATATTCCTGATCACCGTGGAATCGGTCAGGTCACGTTGCAGGCGGGAGACCGGCAGCTTGGCAGCGAGATGTTCAAAAATAGCATTGGCCAGGCCGAGGTTCCCTTCGGCATTTTCAAAGTCGATGGGATTTACTTTGTGTGGCATGGCCGAAGAACCTACTTCGCCGGCTTTGATTTTTTGTTTGAAATAGTTCATGGAGATATACATCCAGATATCGCGGCTCAAATCCATCAAAATATTGTCAATGCGTTTTAGACCATCGAAATAAGCAGCGAGGTAATCGTAATGTGCAATTTGTGTGGTTGTTTTCTGTCGGTGTAATCCCAACTGTTTTTTTAGAAAATCGTTGGCAAAATTTTCCCAGTCGATGTTTGGATAAGTTACCACATGGGCGTTCATGTTGCCGGTGGCGCCACCGAATTTTCCTGAAAAAGGAATGATTTTCAATAAATCAAACTGATTTTCAAGTCTTTCCACAAAAACATAAAGTTCTTTTCCCAGATGTGTAGGCGAAGCCGGCTGGCCGTGGGTTCGCGCCAGCATAGGAACTTCTTTCCAGCGGAAAGCCAGCTGTAACAATTGTTTTTTCAGTTTGTCTAATGCCGGAAAAATCACTTTTTCGTGCGCTTCTTTCAGTGCAAGCGGTACTGCTGTGTTGTTGATATCCTGTGAGGTAAGCCCGAAATGGATAAATTCTTTGTATTCGCCCAGGCCGGCTGCTTCCATTTTTGCTTTGATAAAATACTCCACTGCTTTTACATCGTGGTTGGTAGTTTTCTCGATGATTTTAATGGCTTGTGCATCCTCAACCGAAAAATTGCGATATATATCCTGTAGCCATGAAAATTGTGAATTGTCAAATTTTTCCAATCCCGGCAGGGGAAGTTTACAGAGCGCGATAAAATATTCAATTTCCACACGGGTACGGTAACGAAACAGCGCGTATTCCGAAAAATATTCTGAAAGAGCTTTTGTTTTGTCATGATAGCGGCCATCTACCGGAGAAACAGCAGTTAAGGGAAAAAGTGTCATAGAAATTATTTTTTTTTCAAAGGTATTAAAATGTATAGCCCAAACTAATGCCGCCATAAGGAATTACAGCATAACCCAGATATAAATTGCTTCCGGCAATATGAATCATGGGATTGGCGTAAATACTGAATAACAGATGGCACCTCAATATTTTTTTCCAGCCGATGATGGGTGACAGGTTATATGAAGTCCTCTTTTGGGTAAAACCCGATGCATTTGTTTTGTGCCATTCGTAAGTACCGCCCACCCCGAACATAAAAAAGCTGCTCCTTTTCCCTATGTTAATGATAATCTGATGTGGAATGTTAGCACCGACAAAGCCCGGAAAAATTCCCAAACCGGCTGACACATCCACAAAATAATTGGGCCTCACCACAATAATCCGGTCGTAACTTACCGACAAAAACAGGCCGTTGCCACCGAGCGTGAGCGACACATTGTTTTTCCGCTGTAGTGCCTGTTCGTGGGTAAATGGTTTTTTCTGCGCCAATACAGGCAGCGTAAGGAGAAGGAGAAGAAAAATAATGCAGATTTTTTTCATGGCTCAGTAAATTAGTTAACTTCCGAAAAAATCTATATCTAATTTAAGGCTTCCTGTTTCTATAACTTATTAGTTTTCGGTATTTTGTGTTTTATTCAATCTTCATCACAAACGGAAGCCGTGCCTGAACGCCTTTCATTTGGCTGAAAGTTTGTATCCCCGAAAGGTAAGGTTCAAAAGCCTGCAGCTTATTACCTATGATTTTGCTTTGTGCTTTGCCGCTAAACTCTTCTATCAGCTCCTGCAGGAATTCTTTACGCTTGGGATAATTGCTGATACGGTAATTTTTACCCAGTTTGGCTTCTTTTGCCGCATAGGCAATGGCATTCTGCAACCCGCCGAGACTATCGACCAGTCCCAGTTTCAACCCTTCACTGCCGGCCCATACATGCCCGCGGGCAATGCTGTCTACATAACTTTTGCGCAGATGTCTTGTGCGTGCTACCAGTGCCACGAAATTTTTATAAATCCGGGTGATACCGTTGTTTAGTTTTTGTGTTTGCAACGTATTCATAGGCGCCATTACATCTACAAAGTCAGCATTTTTGTTTGTCATAACTTTGTCGAAGGTAATCCCCAGTTTTTTGCTCATAAACTCACCAAAATCTGGGATAATGCCAAACACACCAATGGAGCCGGTGATAGTGGTGGGCTGCGCAAATATATAATCGGCATTGGTGGAAATCCAGTAACCGCCCGATGCGGCCACATTACCCATGGAAACAATAAAAGGTTTGGCTTTTGCAGCAAGAGCAACCTCACGGCGAATGATATCGGAAGCCTGTGCATCGCCACCCGGTGAATTAACACGCATTACAATGGCCTTTACATGTTTGTTGGTACGTGCCTGACGAATGGCTTCTGCCAGCGTGGCCGAGCCAATGCTGTTATCTTTGCTTTTTCCCTGGCTAATTTCGCCCAGAGCATAAATTACGGCGATACGATTGCGGCTAATATTGACCTTTTTCTTTTCCGGATGAACGTTGTCATATTTGGCAAATGCCATGTAATGAGGTTTGCTTCCCACCCGTTTTCTGATAGAGTCCAAAACCATGTCGCGATAGGTAATACCATCGATAAAATGGTATTTGAGTGCTTTGGCTGCACTGGAAAGTGTCAGGTTATCCGCTAGTTTGTTCATTTCACCGATGGAAATATGACGGGATTTTGATATTGATGTGAGCATATTACCCCAAATACTGTTAAGTAATGCCTGGGTTTGCTGCCTGTTGGCCTTGCTCATTTTGTCCAGTAACAAAGGTTCTACGGCACTTTTGTACTTATTGTTTGGGCCACGAATCACCTGG
Organism: Bacteroidales bacterium; assembly: GCA_015488735.1. Lineage (GTDB taxonomy): Bacteria > Bacteroidota > Bacteroidia > Bacteroidales > F082 > Sulfidibacterium. The sequence continues at coordinate 13,283 of WFNG01000051.1, forward strand.
GTTTTAATATCCAGTTTGTCCAGTAGGTTTTTTAAAAACATCACTTGTGCACTGAGTCCTTTAAAAAGTACCATTCCTTCCGGATTCAGGTAGATTTTGTTGGAAAGGCTGGCAAGGTAATAGGCTTTTTGGTCATAGTTGTTGGCATAACTGACAATAAACTTACCGGTTTTTTTGAATTCCCTGAGTTTGTTGTAAATTTCTTCTGTGGTGGCCATTCCTGCCGGAACAGAGCCCATGTCAAGAAAGATTCCATCCACGTTAGGATCTTTGGATGCTTTGTCAATATCTTTTAAAATATCGTTTAACCCCAGCGATCTGTTGGGTTTCATGGTATTGAAATCGAAATTTTCAAAAGGGTTTTGTGGCGTACGGTCACGGATAGGTGCTTTCCACGCGATACGCAAAACAGTGTGTGGTTCGGTTTTTACAATCTGCTTTTTTGCCATACTCGTAATGGAAGCAACCATTCCGGCAAAAATGAGAAAAATTAAAATTAATGTTAGTAATGTACCTGCAAATGAGGCAAACATAAACTTGAAAAATTGTTTCATAATGGTATGATTAAATGATTTTTTTATGCTTACAATATTAACAATAATTTGTGTAAAATTAATTGAACAGGCTGTAGATATTTCAAAAAAAAGAATCCAATTTTAAACTATGATCAAATCTACGTTGTTACGTCTGTTATCAAAAAATCAGTTAAAACGCTACATTCTTGTTTTTCTGGTATTTGTGCTGGGTGGCGGCGGTATCTTCTCGGAAGAAAGTCCCGGGCATACTCCCTCTGTTTTTATTGGATATAGCGGGCATCGGACACTGATGGTTCGTGTTCAACAAAAGGATTTCGTTGTTTTTACTCCCGTTGATTATGTTTTTTTGCACAAAAAGATAAAAAAGAAAATTCTTCCGAAGCAGAAAAATTTATTTTCCATTATGGGACAGGGAACTTTGAAAGCTACTACTCTTGCGATATTTTTGCATAATAATAATACATCCGTTTCCTTTTTGAAAGCTGTGAAGATTGCAAAAATATACATTGAGGAAGCCAATTCTGAAGGTGTTAATTATGATATTGCCTTTTCGCAGATGTGCCTGGAGACAGGATTTCTGCATTTTGGTGGATCTGTTTTGCCCGGACAAAACAACTTTTGCGGGCTGGGCGTGATTAACAATACCACCAAAGGCTTTTCTTTCCGTGACATCCGGCTGGGTATTCGTGCCCATATTCAGCATTTGAAGGCTTATGCTTCCTGTGGTAAAATGCATCACAATATCGTGGATCCTCGTTTCAGATTTGTAAAGCGGGGCAGTATTAAGAGAATTGATGACCTGGCAGGAAAGTGGGCTTCTGACAGTCGTTACGGTAAGAAAATAAGATATCTTCTTGGACGGCTGTACCGCGAAAAGGTATAAAGCCAATATTGATTTAAAATTGCTGAGCAATAAATTGAATTGCTTTTTCCCCATTGGCGGCTAAAAAGGTCGCGATGTGTAAAAGCTTAAAAATATTTTCCTGTAGAAAGATAACCGCGTACATAATCATCCACACCCTTTTCCAGCGAAGTGAACGGTTTGTTATAACCGGCAGCACGCAATTTATTCATGTTTGCTTCCGTAAAGTACTGGTATTTATCGCGAATATCTTCCGGAGTATCAATAAATTCAATAACCGATTCTTTGTCCATGGCTGCAAAAGTAGCTTTGGCCAAATCCAAAAAAGTACGGGCTTTCCCGGTACCCACATTATACAATCCTGAAACCGGACTATGATGCATTAAAAACCAGATAACATCGGCAAGATCTTTTACGTAAATGAAATCACGAAGTTGCTCGCCATCTTTAAAATCAGGACGATGTGAACGGAACAGGCGTACTTTGCCGGTTTCTCCTATTTGATGAAAAGCATGAAAAATAACGGATGCCATCCTTCCTTTGTGGTATTCGTTGGGACCGTAAACATTGAAAAATTTCAGCCCTGCCCAGAAAGGCGGTTGTTTTTCCTGTTTCAGCATCCATTTATCAAAATCATTCTTTGAATTTCCGTAAGCATTTAACGGCTTTAACTTTTCTACGATCTCGTGGTTATCATCATATCCAAATTCACCGCCACCGTAGGTAGCAGCCGAAGAAGCATAGATAAGCGGAATATTATGGTTGGCGCACCGTATCCATATCTGTTTGCTGTATTCCAGGTTTAGGACATTGAAAATATTCACATCAAATTCCGTGGTATCTGTACGCGCACCGAGATGAATGACAAAGTCAACTTCCCCGGCATGTTGGTCAAACCATTGGAAAAAATCATCCCGTTGGACTTTCAGGGTGTATTTCTTGTCTTTCACGTTATTCTCTTTGGCTCTTTTGGTGAAATCATCCACAATCACCACATCTTCGATGCCTTCCTGGTTTAACTTTTGCAGCATCACGCTGCCTATGAAACCTGCTGTGCCTGTAAGTACAATCATGTCCTGTTTTTTTGCAAAATTAACAGATTTCAGGTTATGAAACCCGGTTCGGAGATAAATCCGATTACGGAAGATTGTTTCAAGGAATTACATTCAAAAATAAGGTGTAAAAGCAAGAATGTTGTTGGCCAAAATCAATAATTTTGTTAATAAACTGTGTTCATATTTTCGGCTGTAAGGGTAATAAAATTTACTTTTGCAAAGCAGTAAAATTTACGAAAAGTGAAAGATTTTTTAAAGGATTTAAACAAAGAACAATACGAAGCCGTTGTCAATTCCGAAGGCCCTTCCATGATTATTGCAGGAGCCGGGTCGGGCAAAACCAGGGTGCTCACCTACCGCATAGCACATCTGCTCGAAAAAGGAGTTGACCCTTTTAATGTACTGGCACTGACTTTTACCAACAAAGCTGCCCGCGAAATGAAAGAGCGTGTTATTCAGTTGATTGGTGATGGTGAAGCACGCAACGTGTGGATGGGGACGTTTCACTCTGTTTTCGCAAAGATTCTGCGTATCGAGGGTCATCACCTCGGTTATCCTTCGCACTTTACCATTTACGATACGGATGACAGCAAAAAGCTCATCCGCAACATTATCAAAGAGATGAACCTCGATCCCAAAGTCTATGTGCCCAATTTTGTGCGAAGCAGGATTTCCATGGCCAAATCCCATATTATAGGCCCGGAAGATTATGCCGCCAATTCAGAAATTATCACCGCTGATGAAAGCGGTGCCAAACCGCTCATAAAAGACATATACAAAAGTTACAATGCCCGGCTGAAACGGTCGGATGCCATGGATTTTGACGATCTGCTCTTCAACACTTATGTCCTTTTTCACAGTTTTGCCGAAGTGTTGTATAAGTACCAGCTGAAATTCCGCTATATCCTTGTGGACGAGTATCAGGACACCAACCAGGCACAGTATCTGATTGTGAAAAAACTGGCAGCCAATACCGAGAATATTTGCGTAGTAGGCGATGATGCACAGAGCATCTACGCTTTTCGTGGCGCCAATATCCAGAACATTCTGAATTTTAGAAAGGATTATCCCGACTATAAGCTCTTTAAGCTGGAACAAAATTACCGTTCCACAAAGGTAATTGTTGATGCAGCTAACAAAGTTATTACCTTCAACAAAGATCAAATTAAGAAAACAGTCTGGACAGACAATGGTAAAGGAGAAAAGATTGGTTTTATTAAGGCTACAAGCGACAACGAAGAAGGAAAGCTGGTGGCCGATGCTATTTTCTCTGCTAAGATGAACCAGCAACGCCCCAACAGTGATTTTGCCATTCTCTACCGCACCAATGCTCAGTCGCGTTCTATGGAGGAAGCGCTACGAAAGCTCAATATCCCGTACAGGATTTACGGTGGACAATCGTTTTACAACCGTAAGGAGATCAAAGACCTGCTGGCTTATTTCCGGCTTGTCATAAATCCCAACGACGAAGAAGCATTGCAGCGTGCCATCAGTACACCCTCGCGGGGTATCGGCAAAACCAGTATGCAACACATTATTGTAACGGCAGAAGCACAGGGCGTTAGCATGTGGGAAGTGATTAACAACCCGCAAAAATATGCGCTGAAAGTCAACTCCGGCATTCTAAACAAACTTTCTGTTTTTACCACCATGATCAAAAGTTTTGCTGCCGAGATGAAGAAAAAAGAAGCTTACGAGGTGGCCAAACTGATTGCCAACGGATCAGGTCTTATCCGCATGTTTCGCGAGGAAGAAACACCCGAAGGTATCAGCCGTGTGGAAAACATGGAAGAACTTCTCAACAGTGTGAAAGAATATAGCGAACGGGGGGCAGAAGCCAACGAAGGCGATCTTGATTCGCAGGGAGGCCTGGAAGAGTTTATGCAGGAGGTTGCATTGTTTACTGATGCTGACAAAGAGGATGGCGATAACGACAAAGTTTCGCTTATGACCATCCATGCTGCCAAAGGGCTGGAATTTCCGTTTGTTTTTATTGTTGGATTGGAAGAGAATCTGTTTCCATCCGTTCAGTCTGTCAGTACACGAACAGATCTTGAAGAGGAACGCAGGTTGTTTTATGTCGCTATTACCCGTGCTGAGGTAAAAGTAACCTTGTCGTATGCTGAGAGCCGCTACCGGTGGGGACAGTTTTCCTTCTCCGAACCAAGTCGCTTTCTCGAAGAAATCGATGAAAATTTATTAGACATCCCCCATAAAACAGCTTTGAAAACAGCGCCTTCGGGAAATGGCCCATCTGGTTCAGGTAACTATTATCCGTCTTCGGGAAAACGCAACCTGAAACCGGTTGGCTCATCTGTATCAAGTGCTGCACATGCCGATTTTCAACCCGATGACACAACCGGTTTGGTTACTGGTATGGAAGTAGAGCATCCTAAATTCGGGAAAGGAAAGGTTGTTGCCATTGAAGGGACGGGCCCCAATAAAAAAGCCACCGTATTTTTTAACGGCATCGGAAACAAAAATTTGTTGCTACGTTTTGCTAAATTGAAAGTCTTGGGTTAAGAATGGAAATTAGCCCGTTTCCGCCACAGGATTTTTTTCCTTCTACGGATAAATTTGCAGTAATTATTTATCTGTTTTATCCGTCCTTCCTTATTTTTTCGGATATTTGGCACGTTAAAGATCTCTGTCTAATATGTAAAATTTATTCATTGGAAATATCCATTTGAAAAAACATAAGAATTTGAAAAGACACATAAAAATCATTGGTTTTGACGCGGATGATACGCTTTGGGTCAATGAGACTTACTACCGTGAAACAGAAAGTGAATTCGTAAAACTGCTTGCAGATTTTGCCTCTGAAAAGGAGGTTATGCGTCGTTTGTACGCTATGGAAATCCGTAACTTGCCGCTGTACGGCTATGGTGCCAAAGGTTTTGTGCTTTCTATGACAGAAACTGCTTTGGAAGTTTCTAATTACAAATTACCTTCTGTAATTACCGGAAAAATTATTGACCTTGGAAAAACACTCCTGAATAAACCGGTTATTTTGCTGGATGGTGTCCGCGAAGTGTTGCAACAACTCAAAGGTCATTATCCGCTAATTCTTGCCACCAAAGGTGATTTGCTGGACCAGGAGCGAAAGCTTAGGAAATCAGGACTGGACAGTTGTTTTCATCATATCGAAATTATGAGTGACAAAAACGAGAAAAATTATCGCAAGTTACTGGATCGGCTATCTGTAGAACCCGAAGAATTTATGATGATTGGCAACTCTTTAAAATCGGATATCCTCCCTTTGCTGAAGTTGGGAGCCTGGGGCGTACATGTTCCGTACCATACCACCTGGATTCATGAAAAAACCAACGAAGACGCAAGGCAATGGAAGCGTTTCGTATTACTGAAAAATCTTTCGGAACTTCCTCATCTGTTGAATAATAATACAGATTAAAAGCAATGCCAAAAGGAGTATTCTGTTTTGACAACACGGGCTATCTTCACAGCGCAAAGGTACGCTAACCTCTGTCAGTATCAAATTTTAATCAATTTGTTCAGTTGAAAAGTCATTACATATTTTATGTGAAAATTTCTACATAAATTATGTAACTGTCCCAGGTAATTATTTACTTTTGTCCCAACAAACAATAGGGGTGCCTCAATATAAGGGCTGAGATCAAACCCTCTGAACCTGATGCGGATAATGCCGTCGTAGGAAAAAGAGAAATGACCCATTTCAGAAAAAGGCTATCCTCTGTTGATTTAATTTTTTAATTTAAATCAATTGAGCCATGCGTAAAAACATCTTACTGTTAATTTTTATTTTGCTGTCGCCCTGGATTTTAAGGGCGCAGATTAACCTGGCCGGAAAAATTATAAGCCAGGATAACCACCAGCCGCTCACCGGAGCTAATATCATTTTGGGGAAATCGTTTATGGCGACAACCTCAGGTATCAATGGGAATTTTGAATTTAAAAACCTGAAACCGGGAACTTACCGGTTGAAAATTAGTTTTGTAGGATTCAAAAGCAAGATGATACAGGTTCATCTTACCGAAAGCAAGCAGGTTAAAATCCAGCTTGAACCCACCAGCTATCTTAGCGATGAAGTAATTATTTCTGCTACCCGTGCAGGTACTTCATCGCCCACAACACACGAGGACATCAGTGGAAAAGTCCTGAACAAAAATAACATGGGCAAGGATTTACCCTATTTGTTGAAAATGACACCATCAATTGTTGTAACGTCTGATGCCGGTTCCGGTGTTGGCTACACGGGTATGCGCATTCGTGGTGTTGATCTTGCAGGAATTAATGTCACTCTCAACGGCGTTCCGGTAAATGATGCTGAATCTCAAGGCGTATGGTTCGTCGATCTTCCCGACCTGGCTTCTTCAGTGGACAACATTCAGATACAACGTGGTGTTGGCACCTCAAGCAATGGTTCAGCAGCTTTCGGCGCAAGCATCAATATTAAAACAGGCAAGTTCAACCCTAATGCCACAGCAGAAATAAGCAGTGCTGCCGGTTCGTTCAATACCTTTAAGAACACTTTTAATTTTGGTTCAGGGCTTATACACAAACACTGGGTTGTAGATGGCCGTTTTTCTCTTATTACATCCGATGGATATATTGACAGGGCTTCTTCCAACCTGCGTTCCGGATATTTTTCCACCGGATATTATGGTAAAAAGGATGTTTTTAAGGCCATTGCCATGCTGGGTCACGAAAAGAC